>NZ_JDST02000019.1:0-31853 GCF_000584975.1 Candidatus Accumulibacter cognatus
ATTTGCGGAGATCACCTAAACCCGCAAACGACATGGGCGTCGATTTTGCGGCAGCTTGATGCCAGAGTCAAGGGCGATTCGACTGCCTGAAAGGAACAAGTAATCTGTCCGGGTTTGTAGCGAATGAATTTTCCGGTTGATGTTGCTCCAAAGGAGGAGCGAGATGAGACGGACTGAGTTGCTACAGGAGATCAGGAAGATGCGGTTTGAAGAAGCGTATGGGGGATGGGAAACGGGTCGGCTGATGCAGGCGGAGGCGGCGAGTCTGCTGGGGGTATGCGAGTAGACCTTTCGACGGTATTTGTCGCGTTATGAAGAAGGCAGGATGGAGAGGTTGATCGATCGTCGACTGGAGCAAGTTTCGCCCAGGAAGGCGCCGGTAGACGAAGTGATGCGGCTGACAGAAAAGTACCGAGGGCGGCACCATGGGTGGAGCACGAAACACTTTTATGTGTGATATGGGAAGGATGGTGGTGCTTGCAGCTATACGTGGGTGAAGCGTCGGCTGCAGGAAGCGGCTCTGTGGTTCCGGCTAAGGCCCGTGGGGCGCACCGGAAGCGCCGTGAGCGTTCGCCGTGGCCGGGCTTGAGGATTCACCAGGACGGGAGCACGCACGAAGGGGTCGCTGGCCAGCAATGGGATCTGATCGTGACCATGGACGACGCGACCAACGAGCCCTACTCGATGTTCTTCGTGGAGGAAGAAGGCACGATGAGCAGCCTGCAAGGTGTTCGGGAAGTGATTGAATTGCGGGGACTCTTCTCGACCTTCTACTCCGACCGAGGGAGCCACTACTGGCCTACGCCGGAAGCCGGGGGCAAGGTGGACCAGCAAAACCTGGCGCCATTCGGGCAGGCCATGAAGCGCCTGGGCATCGAGATGATCGCCGCCTACTCGCCGGAAGCCCGCGGGCGCTCGGAGCGCAGGTTTCGCACCCATCAGGACCGCCTGCCGCGGGAACGGGCGCTGGCCGGGATCACCGACAGGGCGGACGCCAACCGCTACCTGACCGAAGTCTATCGGCCGGCCTTTAATGCCGAGTTCATGCAGCCGGCCATGGAGGAAGGGAGTGCCTTCGTCGGCTGGATCGGCGGCGCGCTCGACGACCTCCTATGCGAGCGGTTCGAGCGCACCGTCGGCAACGACCACTGCGTCAGCCTCGAGAGGAGGATGAATTTGCAGATCCCCGCCGATCGTCATCGCTGCCGCTACGTCAAGGCCAAGGTGGCGGTGCTGCGCCGTACGGACCACACGCTGGCGATCCTGCATGGCCCGCGCAAGTTGGCCGACTATGACGAAGCCGGCAAAGTCATGCCTCCGAATTTGAAGGTGGCTGCGTAGGTCCGCCACAGCCACCCCGGTCAAAGCGGACAATTCATTTGCTACAAAAACAGACAGTTCTATCTGTTGCCAACACTAGATTGGTCAGGCGTACGGAATGCACCCTGTTCAGGTCGGGCAGTGGAAGAAGGTGATCCAGGAGCAAGCGAAGACGCTGTTTGAAGGCAAGCGGGGTCCGAATCCGAGGGCTTCTCTCAAGAGCCGTTCAAGTAGCACGGCTTTATCCCCGCCGCCTGAGCCTCCTTTCCCTTCGAGGTACGCTTCATGGCATCCATTGCCAGAGTTTTGTATGCCCTGAGCACAGAGTTCTTTCACAGTAAGATCAACTAGAGGATCGTTGAAATGCTGACTTCGCTCGTCATCGTATTTGTCATTGCCTATGCCGCCATCGCACTGGAGCACCCGATCAAGATCAACAAATCAGCCTCTGCGCTGTTAGGCGCCGGGCTGCTCTGGACGATCTATGCGCTGGCTGGAGGCGATTCCCACAAAGTCGGGGAAGAACTGGGCGAATCCGTCATGGCAACAGCCCAGATCGTGTTCTTCCTGATGGGTGCCATGACCATTGTGGAGGTCGTCGATGCTCACAACGGCTTTGAAGTCATCACTAAGCGTATTCGTACAACCAAGCTGGCGTCGCTGATGTGGCTGGTCGGTTTTGTGACATTCTTCCTCAGTTCGGTGCTGGACAACCTGACCACTACCATCGTCATGATTTCCCTCATGCGGAAGCTACTCACCAAGCATGAAGACCGTCTGTTCTTTGCAGGCATCATCGTCATTGCAGCCAATGCGGGTGGTGCATGGTCTCCGATTGGCGACGTGACCACCACCATGCTCTGGATCGGCGGCCAGATCACGACACTGTCCATCATGAAGTCGGTCTTCATCCCCGCCACGTTAAGCATGGTGGTTCCGCTGGCAGTGACGGCTTATATCCTGCGCGGAAAGCCCGTTGAGTCGCCGCAAATACGTGCGAGTGATCATGGCCTGCATACCACCGACTTTGAACGTAATCTGATGTTCTTCATGGGCATTGGCATTCTGGTAGCCGTTCCTGCATTCAAGACCATCACCCATCTGCCACCTTTCATGGGCATCCTGTTCGGTCTGGGCATCCTCTGGCTGGTCGGCGATCTGGTCCATCGCAAGAAAGAGGACGAAAGCAAGCAGCACCTGACGCTGGTACATGCTCTCAGCCGCATCGACATGAGCTCCATCGTGTTCTTCATCGGCATCCTGCTTGCCGTCGCCACCTTGGAACATACTCATATCCTGACTTCACTAGCGCAATGGCTGGATCAGACAGTGGGACGGCAGGATGTAATCGTCCTGATCATCGGTATCGTCAGCGCAGTGGTCGATAACGTCCCGCTAGTCGCAGCATCGATGGGAATGTATAGTCTAGAGCAATACCCGACTGACCACTTCATCTGGAAGTTCCTTGCCTACTGCGCCGGGACAGGTGGTTCGATTCTCATCATTGGTTCGGCAGCGGGCGTTGCTGCCATGGGCTTGGAGAAAATTCACTTTTTCTGGTACGTGAAGAAGATCAGTTGGCTGGCCCTGATCGGTTATTTCGCTGGGGCGGGTGCCTACTTGCTCCAATGACGGATCAAACCCAGCGTCACGAGATCGACCGGATCAACACGCAGATGGACCGCTTTACTCTGGCCTTCGGCGATGCCGGCGATCTGGTTTCAATGCTGATGGATTGACAACACCGACCTGATCAGCGGCAAGGCATCGATCTCCGAGCTGAACGATTCGCTGAAGCTCAATCTGCCGATCGGTGAGGCGCACACCCTGGCCGGTTTCCTGATCAATCGCCTGCGGCATATCCCGGCGGTCGGCGATACAGTGCAGGAACAGGGTCATCGCTACACAGTGAGTGACCATGGCCGATGCGCGAACGGTGACCCAGGTGCGCGTCTAGCGATCAGCTCGCGATTCTGCCCTTGCTCGGCACCGGCATGGTCGATGCAGGTGCCCAGGAAAAGTTTTTTGTTGCACTGCACCATTATCTGCTATATTGTATGCGTCCGCCACATGCATTCCGACGCCCGGCAGAAAATGTATGTACATCGTAGATGATCCCGCCCTTGCGCTGATTACCCGTTTTGTGGGGGATTCCCCGAATCAGGAACGCTCGGATGCCGAGTTTTTCCGCCAGCAGCTTTCTGCCATCGAAGCGCATGTCGAGCACTTTCCTGCCGCCGAGAGGGAGGTGCGCGCCCTGGAGTGGATTGAGGCGAATGCCAGGCAGTATCGCCAGCAGTGGCAAAAGCAGGCGGCGATCAATTCCCTGGCCAGTACGCGTTGCCCGGATTGCCCGATCGCGGGCGGCGACAGGCACACGCCTTGTACCATCCACACGCGCTGGCTGGCTCTCCTCCAACGCTACGCGGCAAACGAGCTGTCTTCAAATGCTTATGTGGAACAAAGCCTGGCGCTATTGGCCACACACAAGGACCGGCTAAAGGTCGGCCATCTTCGCGAGTCACCGCGGCACGCCGATGCATACCACAACCTTTTCATGATCCCGGCAGGCGTCCCGCAACGGGGTCCGGAAAGGGAAAGACTGCATGACTGATCGGCAGCGTGATTGTTGACTCCACTGGATCGGAAAGGAGGGAAGTGCAATGCAAATCGCGGTTCTGGGTGCCGGTGCCTGGGGTACTGCCTTGGCAATCTCCTTCGCCCACCGTCATTCCGTCAGCTTGTGGGCACGAGATCCGGAAAAGGCTGCACGCATGCAGGCGGCCGGTGAAAACAGCCGCTACCTGCCGGGCCATCGCTTTCCTGTTTCGCTGCGGGCGACGGCTGATTTTTCGGCAGCCAGCCAGAATGCCGAGCTGATGATCATCGCTGCGCCTCTGGCTGGTTTGCGTACTGCGCTGCAGTATCTGCGCGATGCCGGGGTCGCAACGCCCTTCCTCTGGGTCTGCAAAGGTCTCGAAAAAGGGACTGGACTGCTGCCGCACCAGGTCGTTCGCGAAGTGCTCGGCGAACGCTTGTGCGGCGTACTCACGGGGCCGAGCTTTGCCGATGAACTGGCTCGCGATTTGCCGACGGTGGTGACGATCGCGTCGACCGACGCGAACTTCGCACTGCGCTGTGCCGAAGCCTTGCGTGGGCCGCGGCTGCGCATCTATGCCAGTGACGACGTGATCGGCGCCGAAGTGGGCGGTGCCGTCAAGAATGTCATGGCCATCGCCACCGGCGTTTGTGACGGTCTCGGGCTGGGGATGAATGCCCGCGCCGCGCTGATGACGCGGGGGTTGCACGAAATCGCTCGTTTTGGCAAGGCGCTGGGGGGACACGCCGACACCTTCATGGGTTTGTCCGGAATGGGCGACCTGTTTCTGACCTGCACCGGCGACCTCTCCCGCAACCGGCGCGTTGGCCTGTTGCTGGCCACCGGCAAGCCCCTCGATCAGATTACCCGCGAACTGGGCCAGGTTGCCGAAGGCGTGCCCGCCGCGCACGAGGTGCAGCGCCGCGCCGCTGCGCTCGGCGTCAAGATGCCGATTACCGACTGGGTCTGTACGCTGCTCGACGGCAGCGTGACGCCGATCGAAGGTGTCGCCGCGCTGATGGAACGGGACATCGGTTTCGAGGGCAGGTAGCGCTCCATGCCTCGGCCCTTCGCCCGCCGGACTCATACGGCGCCGGCGTAGCCGATCTGCCGCCAGGCTTCATACACCGTCACGGCGACAGCATTGGAGAGGTTGATGCTGCGATTGTTTGGCCGCATCGGCAGGCACAGGCGTTGCTCGACGTCAAACTCTGCGAGAATTTCTGCCGGTAGTCCGCGCGTTTCGCAACCGAAGACCAGCGCATCGCCGGCCCGAAAATCCGCCATGGCAGGACGGCGGGTTCCTTTGGTGGTCAGCGCAAAACGCCGTCCTTGCGGCGAAAGTGCAGCCAGTACCGCGCAGCAGTGGGTCCAGTCGGGATGAATCTGCACGCTCGCCAATTCAGCGTAGTCCATGCCGGCGCGCCGCAGGCGAGCTTCGGTCAGCGCGAAGCCGAGCGGCTCAACGAGGTGCAGGCGCGCACCGGTATTGGCACACAGGCGGATCACGTTACCGGTATTGGGCGGGATTTCCGGGTGGATCAGGACGACCTCGAACATCTCTGCCCGCACCTGCAAGCGGCTTATCGAGCGGCGACTCAGCGCAGGCCAAGCACGTCCTGCATGTCGAACAGGCCGGATTTCCGCTGCGCCAGGAAATGCGCCGCACGCAGGCTTCCCAACGCATACGGCATGCGACTGCCCGCCTTGTGGCCGATCTCGACTCGCTCACCGGTGCCACAGAACATCACCTGGTGATCGCCGACGATGTCGCCGCCGCGGATGGTCGCAAAACCGATGCTCGACTGCAGCCGCTCACCGGTGACCCCCTCGCGCGCGTAGACGGCGCACTGCCTGAGTTCCCGCCCGAGCGCCTGTGCCACCACCTCCCCCATGCGCAACGCTGTCCCCGAGGGGGCGTCGACCTTGTGCCGGTGATGCGCCTCGACAACCTCGACATCGTAGCCTTCGCCGAGAATCCGGGCCGCGACATCGAGCAGCTTGAAAACCACGTTGACGCCGACGCTCATGTTCGGCGCCAAGACCACCGGGATGTCCTCTGCTGCGGCAGCAATCGCCGCCTTCCCCGCAGCATCGAAACCGGTGGTACCGATGACCATCGCCACGCCATGGTGATGGCATATTTCGAGATGCTGGAGGGTCGCCACAGGACGTGTGAAGTCGATCAGGCAGGAGGCCCGGGCAATGCCGGCGTCGCAATCGCTGCTGACCAGGACACCGCAGGGCATCCCCACCAGCTCGCCAGCATCCTTGCCCTGTTCGGGAACGTCAGGCCGATCAATGGCCGCCACCAGCCTCGCCGCAGCATCTTTCAGCGTGGCCTCGAGCAGCACGCGTCCCATGCGCCCGCCTGCACCGGCGATCGCGATCCTCAATCCATCCATGTCAGAATCCCATGCTTTCCATGATCGTGCCGAAGAAACCGGGCCCGTCTGGAGGCGGCTGCTCCGTACTGCTATCTGCCGGCAGCGAGCCCAGATCGATTTCCCGGTTGCGCACCTCGAAAACCGCTGCAGTGTCGGTAGATTGCACAGGGGCCACATCACCTGCGACGCTCCGCAGTTTGCCGTCGGCGTCAAAAAAGACCGTAAACCGGCGCGTCTCGACCTCTCCCGAATTCCCTTTCTTCAGCCAATAGAAGTAATCCCAGCGATTGGCGTGAAACATGTCCGTCAACACCGGCGTGCCGAGAATGAAGCGCACCTGATCCTTGGTCAGGCCGGGGCGCAACTGAGAAACCATCTCTTGCGACAGGACGTTACCCTGCTGCACGTCAATCCGGTATTCGTTAACAATGCGCGGTACCGTCGAGCAAGCGGCCAGCGTGCAGAGAACCGTGACAGGAATGGCGAGGCGAGTAAAGATCATGTTCAGGTCGGATCGTGGTGAGTGATCAATACGAGCAATGGCAAGTGACACGGCCGCGCCGGAAGTCGGGTCGTGAGGGATCCGACGGAAAGCCTTGCGGCAGTGCCGCACGGCTGCCATCGCAGGGTATATCATACCCGAATCCCTCCCTTCGTAGCCGACAAGGTAAGCCGATGAGCAACTCTGACAACCTCAAGAACATGGGGCTGAAAGCCACCATTCCACGCCTCAAGATCCTCGCCCTGTTCGAGAAGACCGAGATCCGCCATCTCACTGCCGAGGATGTCTATCGGCTCTTGCTCGCCGAAGACATGGACATCGGCCTGGCCACCGTTTATCGCGTCCTGACCCAGTTCGAGCAGGCGGGTCTGCTTGAGCGCCACTACTTTGAATCAGGCAAGGCGGTTTTCGAGTTGAGTCCCGGACAGCACCATGATCACCTGGTCTGCGTAGACTGCGGTCGCGTCGAGGAATTCTACGATGCCGAGATCGAACGCCGGCAAATGAAGATTGCCAAGGAACGTGGTTTCGTCATTCGCGAGCACGCACTTTATCTTTACGCCGAATGCACCAAGACGGAATGCCCGTATCGTGGCACTTCGCTCAGGCATTCCGGCGAGAGGCACAACAAGACGCCCGCCTGAGCAGCACTTACCAAGGAGCTTCGCCAAAAGCCCTGGCGAACAGATTGGCGATTTGATCCCGGCTTGGACGATGGTTCTGGCCACCCCGGTGGGCGATCTTGAGAGCGCCCATCACCGCTGCAAGCTGACCAATCTTTTCCCAGTGCCAGCCGGCGGCAATTCCGTAGAGCAGGCCCGCGCGGTAAGCGTCACCGCATCCGGTGGGGTCAACGACGGCGTCGGCCTGGACGCAGGGAATCTCATGGCAGCGGCCGCCGGCATAAATTCGCGAACCGGCACCGCCCAGGGTAATGACCAGAGCTTCCACTTCGCCAGCAAGTTCCTCAATCGACCGGCCAGTTCGGTCACACAGCAGCTTTGCTTCGTAATCGTTGAAACAGGCGAAATTGGCCAAATGCATGAAGTTCATCAGATCGTCACCGGAGAACATCGGCAAACCCTGACCGGGGTCGAAGACAAAGGGCACAGCCGCTGCCGCAAGATCCTGCGCGTGCTGCAGCATACCGTCACGCCCATCGGGAGCGACGATGCCGAGCGTCGCCCCCTCGACATCGGCCACCCGATTGAGGTGCGAGTACATCATCGCTCCGGGGTGGAAAGCGGTGATCTGGTTGTCGTCGAGGTCGGTGGTAATGAAGGCCTGCGCGGTAAAGCTGCCGGCAATCCGGCGCACATGCGCGCGCGTCAGGCCATGGTCATCGAGTCTCACCAGATAGGGGTCGGCATCGTCGCCCACCGTGGCCATGATCAAGGGGTCGCCACCAAGCAGTTTGAGATTGTAAGCAATGTTGCCCGCGCAACCGCCAAACTCCCGTCGCATTTCGGGCACCAGAAATGCGACATTGAGAATGTGAATCTGCTCGGGCAGGATATGATTCTTGAAACGGTCATGAAAAACCATGATATTGTCGAAGGCAATGGAGCCGCAAATGAGCGTAGGCATGGACTTTCCGGAGTATTTATTGGGTTGCAAAAGGACGGAACGGCAGCCACAGGCCTGCTCGGCCCCGGTCGCCTCCGGGAATGGGCACAATCAAGGGTAGAAGACGTAAAGCCGATAACCGGCAGCATTGATCCCGCTGGCCTCGAGCCATAGTCTGAGTTCGAGGTCGGCATTGGCCGCGAACGATTCATCCGGCGACCCCGAAGGTGGCAGATACTCATCGGGCTGCAAAACGCGGCGTGCGACCACCTTGTCATGGGTGTCAGTGAGCGTCAGTTCAAGCGCCGGGTAGGCCTGTGCATACGCCGCCCGGTTACGCAGCGTGGCTTGCAGAGCAAGCAGTTTATTGCGCCCCGGATCGGTCTGCAATTCCGATGTCTCGATGCTCACCCACTCTGAATGACGCGGCAGCGGCATGTCGGCCCCCAGGGCATCACTCAGCGCCGCCAGCGCTGGCCGCAGGCCGGGTAGAGCGAGCGCGATGGCTACACGAAAATGAAACACCCACTGGCAGGCAAGCATCACGGCAAGCAGCAGGGCGACGGTCGCGTATGGCTTGGTCATGGCCCTGTCCGCCGGCAGCCCCAACCTACCCATCACGCCTCCGAGCCACCTGCCGTAGGCCAGCGTTTCGCGAGGCCGCGCCAGGCTTGCCGCTAGCGGCTCCTCGGCGTTGGCCAGATCGGGTTCAGAAGCGTCTGGCGCAGATTCGGGCCGCCTGTCGGCAGGCTGCACATCGACCGGATCTGGAACGGGTGGCAAGGCCAGATCGGCGTCAACGGCCAGGCGATGGGTAGGCGCCTGCCAAGGTCGGATAGTGACTGCGGCAGCGTCCGTCGCCAGCTCCGCAGCAGTCGCTACAGCCGCCTGATCCGAAGCGATCGGGGTCGGCGGCGCGTCGTCGTCGAGCAGGCCGTCGATGGCATTGAATACCGTACGGCATTGCCCACAGCGGACTTTGCCGGCACGCGCCCGGATCTGCTCGGAAGTGACCCGGAAGACGGTCTGACAGCTCGGGCAGCAGGTTTTCACGTTAAGCTTTGACACCTGCCAGACATATCCAGCCGTCGCGCGTGTCGGTAATTCCCAGCGGAAGGTAAGGAGCGTAGGCGGCAATCAGATCTTCCGCCTGCGCGAAGAGAATTCCTGATAGTGCGAGGCTTCCACCCTGGCGAACGTACGCACTGATTAACGGCGCAAGGACCTTGAGCGGATTGGCGAGGATGTTGGCAACCACGATGTCGAACTGGCCATGCAACTCGTGCGCTGAATCCAGGAAGCGGGCGCTTACCCCGTTCTCCTCGGCATTGTTCCTGGCTGCGATCACAGCCCGTGGATCAATATCGACCCCGACCACGTGGTCGGCACCCAGTCTGGCCGCTGCGATGGCCAGAATCCCAGAGCCACAGCCATAATCGAGCATCGACATCCCCGGCAACACCTGGCGCTCAAGCCATTCCAGGCACAGCCGGGTGGTCGGATGCGACCCCGTTCCGAACGCCATGCCGGGATCGAGCACCAGGACGATTGCTTGCGGATCAGGGGCCTGGTGCCATGAAGGGACAATCCACAAGCGCTCCGAGACACGAATCGGCTCGAACTGGGACTGTGTCAGTCGCACCCAGTCCTGATCGGCCACATCTTCCTGCGTGAAGAACGGGATATCGTCCAGACCGGCCAGTGCCGCACAGGTCGTCAGCAGTTGCCTGGCGTCGCTATCCGGATCGAGCAGTGCAATGACCCGAGAATGCACCCAGCCTGGTTGGCTGAGCGAACCAGGTTCGCCGAACTGCGGTTGTTCGTCGACCGTGCCGGCATCCGCATCTTCGATACTGACGGCCAGCGCACCAGCACCGAGAAGTGCGTCAGCTAGCGCCTCGGCATGTTGGCAGTCGGTCTGGATGCTCAGAGATAGCCAGGCCATCGTGATTCAGCGACGATCAGCCACCCTTGTTGACCTCGTCCTTGGCGGCGAGCCTTTGCTCGAGATAGTGGATGCTGGTGCCCCCCTCCATGAAGCGAGCGTCCTGCATCAGCTCCTGATGCAGCGCGATGTTGGTCGTAATGCCTTCGATACTCATTTCCGACAGTGCAATACGCATGCGGCGAATCGCCTGGTCACGGCTGTCGCCATAAGCGATCACCTTGGCGACCATCGAATCATAGTGCGAAGGAATGGTATAACCCTGATATATATGCGAGTCAACGCGAATGCCTGGCCCACCCGGCGGATGGTAGAAACTTATCTTGCCCGGCGACGGAACGAAAGTAAAGGGATCTTCGGCGTTGATCCGGCATTCGATGGCATGGCCGCGGAAGGTCATGTCGCGCTGTCTGAAGTGCAGCTTCTCACCAGCAGCAATGCGGATCTGTTCGGCAACGAGATCAACGCCAGTAATCTGTTCGGTCACCGGATGCTCGACCTGAATGCGGGTGTTCATCTCGATGAAATAGAACTCGTTATTCTCGAAAAGGAATTCGAAAGTACCCGCACCACGATAGTTGATACGCCGGCACGCTTCGGCACAACGCTCGCCGATGCGCACGATATGCCGGCTGGGGATACCGGGAGCCGGCGCCTCCTCGATGATCTTCTGGTGACGACGCTGCATCGAGCAATCACGTTCGCCGAGGTAGACTGCATTCCTGAAGCTATCGGCAAGGACCTGGATCTCGACATGGCGCGGGTTTTCCAGATACTTTTCCAGATAGACGTTGGGATTTCCGAAAAAGCTTTGTGCCTCCGCACGAGTCATGTTCACGGCGTTGATCAGCGCGGCTTCGGTCCGGACGACACGCATCCCGCGCCCACCCCCACCACCCGCAGCCTTGATGATCACCGGGTAGCCGACTGCTTTGGCAATCAGCACGACCTCCCTGGGATCGTCGGGTAGCGCGCCTTCCGAACCGGGTACGCAGGGAACTCCCGTGATGCGCATGGCCTCCTTCGCGGAAACCTTGTCGCCCATCAGCCGGATCGTCTCCGGGCGAGGCCCAATAAAAACGAAACCGGAGGATTCCACACGCTCGGCAAAATCGGCGTTCTCGGACAGGAAACCATAGCCTGGGTGAATGGCCTGCGCGTCAGTGACCTCGGCCGCCGAGATGATTGCTGGCACATTGAGATAGCTGTGGGCAGAAGGCGCCGGACCAATGCAGACCGATTCGTCGGCCAACCTGACGTACTTGGCCTCACGATCAGCCTCCGAATGCACAACCACGGTCTTGATCCCGAGTTCACGGCAGGCGCGCTGGATGCGAAGAGCAATCTCTCCGCGGTTGGCAATAAGGACTTTCCCGAACATGGCAAACGGATCTCCTTAGCCGACAATGAACAAGGGTTCACCATATTCGACCGGTTGACCATTCTCGATCAGAATCGCCTTGATTGTTCCGCCCCGTTCGGCTTCGATCTCGTTGAGCAGTTTCATCGCTTCGATGATGCACAGCGTATCGCCAGCCTTGACCACGCTGCCCACCTCGACAAAGGGTTCAGCGCCGGGACTCGATGCACGATAGAAAGTCCCGACCATCGGCGCCTTGATGAAATCGCCTTCCGGAAGCTCCGGTTCTGCCGATTCGGCCACCGTGACGGTTGCCAACCCCGCTACCGGCAAAGGGGCCGGCGGCGCGTAAGCATGCTGTACCATGCCGCCGCCGTGCTTGACGATTCGGACCCGTTCCTCGGCGTCGTTGATCTCCAGTTCAGTAATGCTCGACTCCTCGACAAGGTCGATAAGCTTCTTCAGTTTTCGCAGATCCATGGATTCACTCCGGATGATTGTTATTGTTTGCGATCAAGCTTGGAACGGGTGTTGGGAAAAGCCCGCCGGCGATCAAAGGTTGCGCTCGGCAGCGATCCTGCCCAGGAAATATTCCAGCGCCAGCAGATAGCCCTCGCTGCCCAAGCCACAAATGACGCCAATCGCCAGATCAGAAAAATACGAGTGCTGACGGAACGGTTCACGGGCATGCACGTTGGACAGGTGGACTTCGATGAAGGGAATGCGGGTGCCAGCGAGGGCATCGCGCAATGCGATGCTGGTGTGCGTGTAAGCTGCCGGGTTGATGATCAGGAAACGGACTTCCTGGGCGCTCGCAGCATGGACGCGCTCGATCAACGCCCCCTCGTGATTGCTCTGGAAGGTTTCGAGATGAACTCCGGCGGCCTCGGCACGGTGGGTAAGTGCGAGATTGATCTCGGCAAGCGTGCTTGAACCGTAGTATGCAGGCTCGCGAGCACCCAGCAAATTGAGATTGGGACCATGCAGGACAAGCAGCCTGGGGAGCTCTGACGCGGTGTCGGTTTTCGAGGCAGTTTGCTTTTTCATGGCCGTCAGTTTGCCGTATATGGCCGCATTTTGTCCAGCAACACGTCTTCAGCGTGTCCCCACCTGCTGCAGGATGCGATCGAGTTCGCTCTCGGATAAGGGACCGAGTCGGCGCAGCAGAACCTCACGCTGCGCACTGATCACCAGTGTATAGGGCAGACTCAGCGCGGTGTTCCCGAGCTGCCCGGCAAGGTCGACGCCTGCTGCGTCACCGATCAGCAGCGGGTAGCCAACAGGATAGGTATTGGCAAAAGCGCGTATATTGTCCTTGCTATCGAGAGCAATGCCGACAAACTGCACACCTTGTGGCTGATAACGGCCCTGCAGTCGCGAAAACGCCGGCATTTCGTCCCGGCAAGGCGGGCACCAAGTAGCCCAGAAATTGACAACCAGCGTTTTTCCTTGCCAACGCGAAAATGGATAAGACTGCCCATGCACGTCTTCGAGACTGCTGTCAAACAGGCGTGTCAGCGCCGCGGTCATCGCCGCTGTCCAGGCCCGCGGCGGCGGACCGGAACGTTGCAAAGCGGCGTAGATTCCAGCCAGCAGGACCGCGGCAAATAGGCCGATCAGCGCCGCGGCTCTCATCTGTCGGGCATGCAGTTGGCCGCCAACAGCCTATTGACGGCGTCCAGTCGAGCGCGTTCCCGAATTCTGCCGTCACGCGTCCTGAAGCAGACGCGCTCCTCATCACGCGGGTAGATGACGAGGTTGACCACTTCGTCATGACCGAGAATCGTCAGCACCGCCTCGGCACGATCGGTGCGTGGCAGACTATGGCGGAATGCCATTCCCTCGTTGAGTAGAAAGATTTCGACGTCCTTGGCACTGTCCGGGAACAACTGAATGTCGATCTCGGCATAACGGCCGGCGCTGCCATCGAGCACCGATCCGGTAAGATAGGGATTGAAGCGTTGCAAGATCGCCATCAGCCACGCAGCGGTGCGCAGCAAATGCAGACTTCTAGCCTGCTGTTCCTGGTTCTGGAACAAGCGCTGGTAGATCCGCAGCTCGGCCTCGACTTCGCTGTCGTCAGGCATGCCCACGCTCTCCGGCAAGCCAAGGCTGCGTGCCGCCTTGCGTTTCGCCAGAGAGAGATCACTGATACCGTCCTGGGCCATCAGACGGGCGGCGTGCGCAGCCACACGGCTACGCTGCTGTGAATTGCGCTGGCGATCCTGTCGGTCGCTGCTCATGGATGAATCCCGCAGTGGTCTGGCGATGGCAGGGGTCTGATCAAGGGGCGCGAAATCTCGGGCAAGGGTACAATCACATCTCCTCAGCCTGATTTTAACTTGGATTCGGGACATGCATATTCATATCCTCGGCATTGGTGGCACTTTCATGGCAGGCCTTGCGCAATTGGCACGTGCCGCGGGACATCACGTCACGGGCTGTGACAGCGGGGTTTACCCGCCAATGAGCACACAGCTTGAGGCTGCAGAAATCGAGGTCATTGAAGGCTATGATAGCGCGCAAACTGCTTTCGAACCCGATTGCTACGTGGTCGGCAATGCCATTACACGTGGCAACGCCCTGCTCGAGGAAATTCTTGACCGCGGCCTGCCTTACCTTTCAGGTCCGCAGTGGCTGGCCGAGAATGTTCTCAAAGGGCGCTGGGTGATGGCGGTGGCTGGAACGCACGGCAAGACGACGGCTTCCGCGATGCTGGCGTGGGTCCTTGAAGACGCGGGGCTGAGTCCAGGCTTCCTGGTCGGGGGCGTGCCGGTGAATTTCGGGGTTTCAGCGCGTCTATCCGGTAGTAACACGGACGCGCCGTTCTTCGTGATTGAAGCCGACGAGTACGATACCGCTTTCTGCGACAAGCGCTCCAAGTTCGTTCACTACCGCCCACGGACGGCCATCCTGAACAATCTCGAATTCGACCACGCCGACATCTTTGCTGATTTGGTGGCGATCGAGACGCAATTCCACCATTTCGTTCGTACTCTACCGCGCCATGGACTGCTGGTGTCAAACGCCGCCGACAGCAACCTTGCGCGTGTCCTGACCAAAGGCTGCTGGACGCCGGTCGAGCATTTCAACGACACCACTGGCTGGCGCGCAGAAGGGAGCGATGTCGACGGATCGCTGCAACTGTTGCACGGCGACGAACTGGTGGGCAGTACGAACTGGAGTCTGACCGGAACGCACAACCGCAGCAACGCAGTCGCCGTCATGCTTGCGGCCAGGCATGCCGGCGTACCTTTTGTCAGAAGCCTGGCGGCGCTGTCACGCTTCAAGAATGTCAAGCGTCGTCTGGAACTGCGGGGGGCGGCTGGAGGTGTCCACGTTTACGACGATTTTGCCCATCACCCGACGGCAATTGCGACGACGCTGGCGGGCTTACGCAGCAAGATCGGCAGCGGCCGCATTCTGGCGGTCCTGGAGCCACGCTCGAATACCATGAAGCTCGGGGTAATGAAGGCCCTGCTGCCTGCCAGCCTTGGCGACGCCGACCTGGTCTTCTGCTACTCTGCGAATCTCGGATGGAACGCTGCCGAAGCACTCGCTCCGCTGGGTGATAGAGTAATCACCGATGATGATCTCGGCCGTCTGGTGACACGCATCGCCAGTGCCGCATGCGCTGGCGACCAAGTGCTGGTGATGAGTAACGGAGACTTTGGCGGTATCCACGACAAACTGCTGGCAGCACTCGCCGCTAGACCTCTCAGCACAGGAAATGGTCAGCCAGAAGAGCCGCGAACAGCAGAGTCAGGTAGATGATCGAATAACGAAAAGTCAGCCTCGCCAACTTGTCGCTGTAATCTCGCCATAAGGTGACGCTGTAGACCAGGAAAATCACATCGAGGACCAGTGCACTAGCCAGATACCAGGGACCGCTCATTCCCAGGGTGTAGGGCAATACCGTTGCGGCGGTAAGCATGACCACGTACAGCAGGCTGTGCAGGCAGGTGAAGCGAATGCCATGGGTTACCGGCAGCATTGGCAGGCCCGACTTGGCGTAGTCGGCACAACGGTAACACGCGAGCGCCCAGAAATGGGGAGGCGTCCAGATGAAAATGATCAGGAAGAGGACCAGCGCCTCGGGGCCCACCTGACCGGTGATCGCCGTCCAGCCCAGGAGCGGCGGCATGGCACCTGAAGCCCCCCCAATGACGATGTTCATCGGGGTTGCCGGCTTCAGTAGCACCGTATAAACCAGGGCGTAGCCGAGGAAGGTGGCCAGCGTCAGCCACATCGTCAGGGGATTGACAAAGCTGTGCAGGATCCACAATCCGAGACCGCCCACGAGAGTCGCCAGGGTCAGGGTTTCCGTGGACGAGACTTCTCCACGCGCCGTCGGGCGCGCGCGCGTGCGCGCCATCAATGAATCAATATGCTTTTCGATCAGGCAGTTGATCGCTGCCGCAGCACCGGCGACCAGCGCAATCCCCACTGACGCCGAGACAAAAAGCGCGAATGGCGGAAACGATGGCGTGGCGAGAAACATCCCGATCATGGCCGTAAATACGATCAGGCTGTTGACCCGCGGCTTGCACAACTCGAAGAAAGCCCCCAGACGTTGTCCGGCCGAACGACGGGTGCTTGTGCTGATAACGGCCATACTTACTGTTTTCTCCGACCCCTGTTCTTTCGGCAGATCCCGCCAGCCTTGGCGGATCCCCCCTTGCATGTCCGACCTGCCCGGCTAGGCATTGTGCTTCAGCTGGAAAAGTGGATGCCGATCAGGATGTAGTCGATGAACAGCAATATGGCAAATGGTACCATTGCCCACAGCCACTGCACCGTTCCGGTCGGCCCCGCAAACTTTGCTGGCCGCTGGCCGGCGCTCTTGCGGTGCTCGAACATCGAGTAGATCGTGATGCCAAGCACGACGATGAACAGCACGGTGATGATGATCATGAAATAGCTGTGTATCTGGAGCGTATGACGGCTAACCGCGCCCACGGGCATCGGAAAGTCCACACCGTACTGAGCATGGGCCAGCGATGGAAGCAGCGCCGCAAGCAGAGCGGATAGTGGAGCGTCCGCTCGTAGATTACAACGTTGAAGTGCCTTCAATTTGTCTCCTTATGATTCTTGTCGGGCCAGGCAGCCCCGAGGATTTGTCTCAGCTCTGCGGCAAGCACCCTTTTCTGCTCTTCCGTCAACATACGACCGAATTCGACCTCCCGGCCATGCGAGCGGATCAGCAAGCGATGGCCTCGTTGTCCCGGAGGCTTCACATACTGCAGTTGCGCCCAGTATGGCCGAAACTCGTGACGCTCTGCCAGCGCGCCATGGCGGGTCTCGATCGTCAGTTGCCCTGACGCCAGCGCAATTCTCTCAAAATCTTCTGCTGTTTTCTCGCTACATCGCAACGCCCACCACAGCAGCGCAAGCTCGAAGCCGGTAAACGGCAGAACCGGCCAAGCGCCGAAATACGAAAAAACCAGCGCAATCGTGCCCGAAAACACGGCCATGGCGACAAATACCCGCTTGCGCTCAGCCACCGAAAGTGAGTGGTTCGGGCGAACCACCCACGTCCGCCCTGCCTCTGTCCGGGTTGCAATCAGGCTCATCAATCCCCTCCTCAATGGCCAGCCTCCCCGAACAGCCTGGCTGGACTTGATACAAATCAAGGTATCGGCCACGAAATTTTAGCACGGGGTCACACATTGTTGGCAACAGGCCCTCCCAACCTCCCAACATTGTGTTTGTATTCATGTTCGCGGCTGCTCATGAAACATCGCAGCCCATGCGTCCTTTGACGCAACTTCGGGAGCAGGCGTCCCCGTCATTCTCTCGTCAAACTGCGTCTCGTCAAACTGCGAAATCTGCGCCGTGGCGCAAGACGTATTGCGTTACGAACGAGCGTGCGGAAGAACGCCCCCCTCGGCACGAGAGCACGCTTTCGATCACCGTGCCGTCATTGATCACATTGTCATTGTTGTCTTCCTTGATTTTTTTAGCGGCCAATTGATCCATATCAATTATATTGTGATAGCCTTTGCGGCTGGTGAAAAACTGGAACGGGGCTCGAACGAGCCCTTTTTGGTAGATTTTTGAATGCCTCAAGGCACCCGCCGATGCGGTCCCGCGTGGCAGATGCTCTTGATGGGGAGAGGGAGAAGATGGCACGAGACTCAAACAAGAACCGCTACCTGAATCGTTTGCGACTGGCTAAGGCCGGACTGCTTGCCGGACTGCTCGGCGTGCTCAGCGGTGCCGCGCACGCTGCCTGGCAACTCAATCTGCAAGAACCCGTGACCGCCACAGCGAAGCGCGTCTATGACCTCCACACCCTGCTAACCTGGGTGATCTTTGCCATCTTTGCCGGGGTCTTTACAGTAGTGGCCTATTCGCTGGTCTTTCACCGCCGGTCCAAGGGCCACAAGGCGGCTGACTTCCATGACAACACCACGGTCGAACTGGCCTGGACCATCGTTCCGGCGCTGATTCTGATTGGCATAGCCTTCCCAGCCACGTCTGCCCTGGTCAACATGCGCGACACCTCGCAGCCCGATCTCACAGTCAAGGTTACGGGGTACCAGTGGAAGTGGGGTTACGAATACCTCACCGGTGACGCCGCTGGCGTCAAATTCATGAGTGTGCTTTCCACTCCGCGCGATCAGATCGAAAACAAGGCCCCCAAGGGCGAGCACTATCTGCTGGAGGTCGACCACCCACTGGTGGTACCGGTCGGAAAAAAGGTGCGCATTCTCACGACGGCGACCGATGTGATTCACAACTGGTCGGTTCCAGCCTTCGCCGTGAAGACCGACGCCGTCCCTGGTTTCCTGCGCGATACCTGGTTCCGTGCTGACAAGGAAGGCACTTACCGCGGCCAGTGTTCGGAACTCTGTGGCAAGGACCACGGCTTCATGCCGGTGGTTGTGGAAGTGGTCTCCGAGGAAAAGTACGCCGCCTGGGTTTCCGATCAGAAGCAACAGATGGCTGCGGCAGCGGATGATCCGAACAAAATCTGGAAGCTTGATGAACTGGTTGCCCGCGGCGAGAAGATCTATACGGCCAACTGCTCTTCCTGCCACCAGGCGAACGGTCAAGGATTGCCGCCCGTGTTCCCCGCCCTGGACGGATCGAAGATTGTCAAGGGCCCGAAAGAAGGTCATCTCGACATCGTCATCAACGGCAAACCGGGCACTGCAATGGCGGCCTACGGCCCACAGTTGGGTGATACGGATATCGCTGCCGTTGTCGCCTACGAGCGGAACGCATGGACCAACAAACTCGGCGAAGTCATTCAACCCGCCGAAGTCAAGGCGCGTCGCGGTAAGTGATCGCGCTACCGGCCCTCAGGAGAAACTGATTATGCAAGCCACGCACACTGCCGGACATGCCGGCGATCATCATCATGACGACCACGCCCACTATCCGAGCGGCTGGAAGCGCTGGGTGACCACCACCAACCATAAGGACATCGGCTCGATGTACCTGTGGTTCAGCTTCGTGATGTTCCTTGTTGGCGGTGCGATGTCACTCATCATTCGCGCCGAACTGTTCTCCCCGGGACTGCAGTACGTGTCCCCGGAGTTCTACAATCAGATGCTGACTCTGCACGCCCTGATCATGGTCTTCGGCGCAATCATGCCGGCTTTCGTCGGCTTCGCCAACTGGATGATCCCGATGATGATCGGGGCCTCCGACATGGCATTCGCGCGGATGAACAACTGGAGTTTCTGGTTGCTGCCACCGGCCGCCATCTTGCTATCGGTATCAATATTCGTGCCTGGTGGCGCCGCTGGAACCGGCTGGACACTCTACCCCCCACTGTCGGTGCAAATGGGGATAGGGATGGACATGACCATCTTTGCGGTCCACATCCTTGGCATGTCGTCGATCATGGGTTCGATCAACATCGTCACCACCATTCTCAACCTGCGCGCACCCGGCATGACCCTGATGAAAATGCCTTTGTTCTGCTGGACGTGGCTGGTCACGGGTTTCCTGCTAATCGCGTCCATGCCGATCCTGGCTGGTGCGGTGACCATGCTTCTGACTGATCGCCATTTCGGGACTACTTTCTTCAATGCGGCCGGCGGTGGTGATCCGGTACTGTTTCAGCACATTTTCTGGTTTTTCGGCCACCCCGAGGTCTATATCATCGCCTTGCCCGCCTTCGGCGTCGTTTCCCATGTGATCCCGGCGTTCTCGCGCAAGCATCTGTTCGGCTATGCCTCGATGGTCTATGCAATTGCGGCAATTGGCCTGATCTCCTTCTTTGTCTGGGCGCACCACATGTATGTAACGGGCATTCCGCTCACGGGACAGCTCTACTTCATGTATGCAACAATGCTCATCGCCGTACCGACAGGGGTGAAGGTCTTCAATTGGGTCACCACCATGTGGCGAGGGTCGCTGACCTTTGAAACCCCGATGTTATTTGCACTTGGTTTCCTTGTTCTGTTCACCATCGGCGGGCTGACCGGCCTGGTACTGGCGATCACGGCGGTGGACATCCAGTTGCAGGATACCTATTACGTCGTAGCCCACTTTCACTACGTCATGGTCGCTGGAGCGCTTTTCTCTGCCTATGCCGGCCTCTATTTCTGGTTGCCGAAGTGGACCGGTCACATGTACAACGAAGGTTTGGGAAAACTGCACTTCTGGCTGTCGATCATCTTCTTCAACATCGCCTTTTTCCCGCAACACTTCCTTGGTCTGGCAGGCATGCCGCGCCGGATTCCCGACTATTCGCAGCAATTCGCAGATTTCAACGTGGTCTCCAGCGTTGGCGCCTTCGGCTTCGGTGTGAGTCAGTTGCTGGTCCTGATCGTCGTCTTCCAGGCCTTGAAAGGTGGCGCCAAGGCAGAAAGCCGGCCTTGGGATGGCGCGCACGGACTGGAATGGACTGTGCCTTCACCTGCTCCTTACCATACGTTTGAAGATCCGCCAGCATTTAATGCGGCTGAGGCACATACATGACCCGCGACCCATCGTCACGCGAACAGGTGAGCCGCCGCATCGCGATCGGTCTTGCCCTGTTTGCGACCGCCGTCTTTCTTAGCTTCATCATCCGCCAATGGATCGCCAGCAGTTGAATCCTGAATCCGGCCCACTTCCAGCAACCGCCGCCGACACACGGCCACGGGCAGTCAGTCACGCCCACACCGCTGCGGTCATGCTGACTGTCGTGGCTGGAAGCCTACTGTTTGTTGCCGCGCAGCCGCGTCTATACCGGGCCTTTTGCGAATGGACCGGTCTGTACGACATCGACCGTGCTGAACAGATTGCAAAGCCACCTCTCCCGGGAAGGTCCGTGACCCTGGAGTTTGATGCCAACAGTCATGAGAACGGGCTGCTCTTCCGTCCACAAACGAACAGCCTCACGACCAAGACTGGCGAAATCGTACACGTGGTCTATCGGGTTGAAAATACGCGCAACAGCACGGTGATCGGACAGGCGGTTCCTAGCTATGGCCCGCAGCATGCAGGCAGCTACGTGAAGAAGCTGGAGTGCTTTTGCTTCAAGCAGCAAACGTTTGCTCCGCACGAGGTCCGCGATATGAACGTCGTATTCCTGCTTGATTCAAAACTGCCAGAAGACGTTGGTACGGTCACACTTTCATATACCTTCTTCGAAGTCCCCGTGCCGGCCGGCAGCGCGAATTCATTGCCTACACGCGGGGAAAACCGGACGTGAATGATGTGGTCGTGAATCCACAACCGCCGAAGGACGGATTGTTTCGTACCATTCGTACGGTTGCTTGGGCGCTGTTGGGGATACGCGGGCACAAACCGTACACGCATGATGCGCCACCGTTGTCACCGTTGAAGTTGTTGATCACAGCACTCGCGTTCATGCTGGTTTTTGTGCTTTCACTGGTCAGCGTGGCAATTTACATCAGTCGTCATTGATGGACGCACGAGAAACAAGTAACAGGACCACAACGACAATATGATTTGGAGGGAATCAAAATGAGTCACCCCGCATCAGCTAGCCGCTATTTCGTTCCCGAGCCTTCGCACTGGCCGGTGGTTGGGTCGCTTGCGTTGCTCTTGTTGGCTACCGGAGCCATTCTGACGTTTAACTCGATTGCTTACGGCGCTTACTTTCTGTTCGGTGGGTTTGCCGTTCTGACTGTCATGCTGTTTGGCTGGTTTGGACGCGTTATTGGTGAATCGGAAGGCCAGCGCTATAACCTGCAGGTGGATCGTTCCTTCCGTTGGTCAATGGCCTGGTTTATCTTTTCGGAGGTGATGTTCTTCGCTGCCTTCTTTGGCGCCCTCTTCTATGTTCGTGTTCTATCGATTCCTGACCTGGCCAGCGCGGATCAGGCAACGCTTTGGGAGGGCTTCAAAAATCAATGGCCAACAGCTGGTCCTGCGGCCAAGGATGCCTTCACGCCGATGCATGCATGGGGCATCCCGGCGATCAATACCCTGCTACTGCTGAGCTCTGGAGCAACAGTGACCTGGGCGCACTGGGGATTGGTTGCCAACAAGCGGCAGCAGTTGATCATCGGTCTGTTCCTGACCGTGCTGCTTGGCCTGCTCTTTCTTGGCCTGCAGGTGTACGAATACCGTGAAGCCTATAGCCACTTCAACCTCAAGCTGACCACAGGTGTGTACGGTTCAACCTTTTACATGTTGACCGGTTTCCACGGTTTTCATGTGACGCTTGGTGCGACGATGTTGATCGTGATTCTATTGCGGGCAATGAAGGGGCATTTCACTCCCGAGCGACACTTTGCCTTTGAAGCCGTTGCCTGGTACTGGCACTTTGTGGACGTCGTCTGGCTTGGCTTGTTCGTCGTCGTCTATTGGCTGTAATTTTTCCCACTGGCACGTGGCGCACCAAGTGGTGCGCCACCCACCACTGCTTCTCGCCGGCCATCACAGGCGCTCAACGATCCAGCCAAACCAGTGCGCAGCCATCAAGAGTAGAAACAACCCAAACGAAAGGCCGACACGCAAGGACAGAGCCTTAACCGCTCTTTTCTTGTCTGGGCCGTGATCGCGATAGATATAGACCAGAGCGCTGCCTAGACTGGCGATGATCCCGATCAGCATCAGCACGACAAAGATGCGCATGCGCATTCTCCTCCTGAAATACCGCAGTCTACCCTAGTCTAGGACGCGCGATCCGCATACGACAACAACTTGGGCGCACAGCCGTTCTCCCGATGTCGATCTTTCCCCCCAAGCGCGCACCTCTGCGCCTGCTGCTGGTCATTCTGGTCGTTCTGACGTGCCTCGCCATGTCCCGCCTGCAACTCTGGCGTGCGGAGACTCGGGGCGAACGCTTCGCGCGCGAGCAGACTGCCCTCGTCTCGACACCCATCTTTTTGTCGGCACAGCAGCGCGACCTCGAAAGCCTGATCGGCAGGGCGGCGACCGCACGCGGTCACTGGCTTACGGAGAAAACGATCTTTCTGGATAACAAGATCTATCGCAGCCGCCCCGGCTATCATGTGCTCACGCCTTTACAATTGTCGGGCAGCAGCTCCGTGGTATTGGTCAACCGTGGCTGGGTTCCAGCCCCGAGACTACGCTCCGAAGTTCCATCGATTACATCACCGACAGGTGAAATCGAGATTGTCGGCGTGGTTCACAACTTTGAAACCAGGATATTCGAATTGCAGAATACCTCGCCAGAAGGACCCGTCTGGCAACATGTACGGGAGGTGGATTATCGCCAGATCAGTGGCCTGGACGCGTTACCGGTGATTCTGATGCAGACGGCTGCGAACGGCGATGGCCTGGTCCGTGATTGGGCAACGCCTGACAATCCCGCGATGAAACACTATGGCTACGCAGCGATGTGGCTGGTTTTCGCTCTCATGGCTGCAGTATACGGCGTCCTTGCAAGGACAACACTATGACCTCACAGAAACAGGCGGGACAGAATGCCCCTGTGAACCAATCACCGCACGCCACAGCTTCGAACCCGACCAAGGGCCGGCTGATATTGCTGGCGATCATTGCGATAGGCGCGTTGCCGCTTCTTGCCGCGCTCTATTTTCGCTATGTCTCACCTCCGGAGGTCAAGGCAACGGTTGGTCAGCCACTTGAGCCTGTGGTACTTCCGTTTGAATTACTGCGACGCAGCGATGGGAACCAGTTGGAGCATCGACAAGTCAGCGGCAAGTGGCTGGTGATTTTTGCAGCACCCGGTGGCTGCGATGCACGGTGCCAGCACACACTTTATCTGACGCGACAAGCGCGCACCGCACAGGGACGCAATATGGAACGGATCGACCGCCTTTGGCTGATCACCGATACCACGCCACCGGCCGCGACGCTGTTGGCGGCTCACCCTGACCTGGTTTTGGTTCACGCGACAGACGCCAAGCTGATGGACCTTCTCGGCGGAAGTAACAGCCGCCATATCAATCTGGTAGACCGACGTGGCCTCGTAGTCTTTCGCTACCCTGACAATCCTGATCCAACGGCCTTCATCCGCGAACTCGGCAAACTGGTCAAGCTGTGACTACCAGAATGGCGTACCACTAGCTACATCTCGGGTGACTCAGAGCCAATATTCAGGTGGATCCTGGCAAGCACACGCCACCGTTTCGATTGGGTGTGGAGAAATCCCCAAAAACTCTCCATTGGTGAACGTCGGTTAGTCGCAGATCCGCGCGTCAACGGAGGATAAATCCTGGGACATGACTTTCATGCTCGGAGGTTTCTGGAAAAGTCATGACCGTTAGGTTTGTTCCGCCAGGGAGGTCAGATTCACCCGCATCTTCTGCATTGCCTTAACTTCGATCTGGCGAATTCGCTCGGCGGAGACACCGAATTCCGCCGCCAGTTCGTGCAAGGTGGCCGAATGCTCATCGGTCAGCCAACGTGCCTCGACAATGCGACGGCTGCGTGGATCGAGAGCGGCCAGCGCACTTTGCAGTCCATCATTCTGCAAGTACGTACGCGCACGGGATTCAAGCACACGGAGCGGTTCACTCGAATGGTCGGAGAGATAGGCAATCGGAGCAAACGCATCCTCATCGTCATTGTCGCCTTCCAGCGCCAGATCATGACCCGATAATCGAGTGTCCATCTCGATCACCTCGTCCGGTTTGACTGACAAGCGATGCGCAATATCCGCCACCTGCAACGAACTGAGGCCCTCGCTATTCGCTTTCATGCCGCGCAGATTGAAGAACAGCTTCCGCTGCGCTTTGGTCGTTGCCACTTTGACCATCCGCCAGTTCTTCAGGACGTACTCATGAATCTCCGCCTTGATCCACTGGATGGCGAACGAAACCAGGCGCACTCCGCGCTTCGGGTCGAAACGCTTCACCGCTTTCATCAGGCCGATATTACCCTCCTGAATCAGGTCGGCGTGGGACAGACCGTACCCGAGATACCCGCGCGCGATGGCAATCACCAAACGCAGATGCGACAGTATCAATTGCCGTGCCGCATCGAGATCTTCCTCCTCGCGAAAGCGGGTAGCCAGACAAAACTCCTCTTCCTCGCTGAGCAGCGGAAATTGCCTGACCGCCTGGATATAAGCGTCAATGCTGCCGACAGCAGAAACCGTGGGAAAAGCCAAGGCTTGCGTCATGGAATCATTCCTCCTTCACATTACCGATTATGAGCCCTATTTTAGCACTCGCCGCATGAGAGTGCTAATTGACAGAAAAGTTCGTCCGGCCCAAATTCCACACCAGAACCCCAGCAAAGAAATATTTTTTCCTTTGCTGTAAGTAATTCTGCAATGCCAGCGTCTAAGGGATGTCAGAGAACTGGTTATAGAACGGCCAGCTTTGACTCAACCCATCCAATGAGAGGAGAATCAAATGTCAAATCAACTGTCTGGTGTCGCTATCGCCGCTGCCGCGGCGGCCCTTTTTGCTACTGGCAGCATCATGATCCCCAGCGTTCACGCCGCGGAAGGAGGCTCGGTACACTGTGCCGGCATCAATTCGTGCAAGGGCCATTCCGAATGCAAGACGGCCAAGAGCGAGTGCAAAGGAACGAACGCCTGCAAGGGCCAGGGCTGGGTAACCAAAGCCAGCGCCAAGGAATGCACCGATGCGGGTGGCAAGGTCGTCAAGTAAGCTTGCTGCCATGCGGCGTGACCGGGCTGCCCACAGGCCAACGGTCACGCCCGAGGCCAACCTGCAGGAGAGGCGATGCGCAACACCCTGAACGGCTTCGGCCTGGGCCTTCGTACTGAACATTACCGGGATTTTGTCGAGTCTCCATGGCACGTGGACTGGCTTGAAATCATCTCCGAAAACTATCTCGTCGCGGGGGGCAAACCCCTTTACTATCTTGATCGCATCCGCCGTGACTATCCTATGGTGATGCATGGTGTTTCGCTCTCGATTGGCAGCTGCGATGCACCTGATTCTGCGTACTTGCGGCAGTTGCGAGCACTGGTCGACCGCGTTGAGCCGGCCTGGGTTTCGGACCATCTGTGCTGGACCGGAACCGGATCGTTGAACCTCCACGATCTGCTGCCACTGCCTTACACCGAGGCGGCCCTGCGGCAACTCGAGGCCCGCGTGGCCCAGGTACAGGAGGCTCTCGGCCAACCGCTATTGCTGGAGAACGTTTCCAGCTATGTGCGCTACCGCGCCGACGAGATGAGCGAATGGGAGTTCATCGGCGAATTGGTCAGGCGTACCGGCTGTGAGTTGCTGCTCGACGTGAATAATGTCTACGTGAGCAGTGTCAATCACCATTTCAATCCGCATACCTTCATTGATGCCATGCCGCTTACTGCAGTTCGCCAGATTCATCTCGCTGGACACGAGAAGCATGGCGGTTACCTCATCGATACCCACGATCAACCAATTTGTGAAGCCGTCTGGGATCTGTACGCCTATACCGTTGGACGACTTGGTTCGATACCAACGATGATCGAACGCGACGACAACATTCCGCCGCTCGCGGAACTCATCGCCGAACTCGACTGCGTTCGTGCGCTGGCACAGCGCATCCAGGCCAAACAGGCAGCATGAGCACCCTGGCCGATTTGCAGCAGCGCTTCCAACAGAGCATTCTGCTTGACCATCCGACTCCGGGTTTATTTGCTGCGGAGGGGGCGGTGCTGGCAGGAGGAATGAGCGTTTACCTGCAAGCTTATCGTGCCCGCCTGACGGCGGCTCTGGCAGACAATTTCCTGGTTCTGCAGCGGGCGCTCAGTGATGACGCCTTTGCTGTTCTGGCGCATGCGTATATCGACGCGCACCCATCGCATTTCCGTTCGATTCGCTGGTACGGCCACAGGCTGGTGGAGTTTCTTGCTGCTGCCCCAGAGCGCTTGCCACATCCGGCGCTGCTCGACCTGGCACGGATGGACTGGGCAATGCGTACGGCCTTTGATGCTGCAGACGCCACCACCCTCACTGCCGACGATCTCGCTGCGTTGCAGCTTCAGGACTGGCCCCAACGGCGATTCACCCCCCTTCCCTCCTTGCAGATGATCGATCTGACGTGGTGTGTCGAGCCAATCTGGAAAGCACTCGATGCGGACGCCGCAGCCACTAGCGAGGAACCACAACCATCGGTACATGTACTGCTGATCTGGCGGCCCACTCTCGATTGCTGCTGGCGGTCTTCCGATACCTGCGAAGCAGCGGCTCTGCGAGCCTTGACCCTGGGGGCCAGTTTCGCCGACTGTTGCACGGTGATTGCCGAATCCGGAGTACCGGAACCGGCGCAGACGGCTGCCGGTTTTCTTCAGCGTTGGATCGCCGAAGGTCTTCTCGCTAAGGATTGAGAGGAACATGCCAATACTCCCAGGAAACCCCATGACGACGAGGTGTACGGACTGCGGCACGGCCTTTGTCTGCGGGGCGGTGGCCGGTCTCCCCAGTTGCTGGTGTATGAAAAAGCCGACCCTGTCCCTTGAAGCGAGTGCGGCGGCCGCCGGCTGTTACTGCCCGGCCTGTCTGGAGCAGCGGCTCAGTGCTCAGACATCCGCTCAGGAAGCATGAGAATTGCGTCGCGGTTGCTCCACGAAAAACATTTCGCAGCCGCTTCCCGCCACGGCAGCCAGCAGTAACGCAAGTGCTCTTCGGCAGCAATGGTGACCGGCTGTGCTGCCGGAAGTAGCAAAGAGAAGACATGCTCGGTATTGTGCAGGACACCCGGAGCGTAACGATGTCGCCATTCGGCAAAAATCTCGTAGCGATTGCTGAGTTGCCAATCCACAAGACCCTCGGCGAGCACCTTGATCCCGGTTTCCTCCCCGACTTCACGGATGGCAGTTGTCAGCAATGGCTCGCCCTCTTCCTGGCTGCCAGTCACGGACTGCCAGTAACCTGCATGAGTAGCGCGTTCGAGCAACAACACCTGCAAGTCCCGAGTATGGATCACGACCAGCACCGACACCGGCCGCTTGTATTGCTTCATGCCAGAGTCGGGAGAGCCGCCAGTCCGTCAGCACGGAGATCGTAAAATACCCACATCGGTAAGTCCTGCAAGCGCCATTCGGCAATGGCCGCGGCAAACACCTCGTTTACCGCGTGAAAAGATACCGGATCCTGGGCTTGCAGAATTTCAGCCCGGGTGATGATCAGGACATAACCAGCGGCTTCAAACCACGAAAAATCGGTCAGACAATCCTTGAGGGCATCAAGGTTGTGTCCGTACCACTCGGGCAAATCGAGATCCCGTCCGAGTGTCGAAAGGACGCTGTCGATGCAGTCAGAGTCGTCAAAACTGACGTCAAAACAGGCGAGGCCGGCCGCTTCCGCAGCCGCTTTGACAACCCTGTGAGCAGTCACAGGCAGATGGTAAATACCGGCCTGTGTTGCATCCACAAGCAAGTTCTGCAAGTCGTTCTGGCTCATGGTTATTCGCGTATACGGCGGAAACTACGGTAATGATCATCAGTGTAATAGTACTCGCCGGAGTTGGCGACATCACCGTCGCGTCCCTCGCCGGCGATGATTCGTCGCGCGCCACGGTCGCGACTAGCCGGCGTCGGCACCGTATACTCTCGATAGTAGCCGCGCGGCTGCAATGGTAAGCGCTTCTCGAAATTTCCAAAAATGCTGCCATCCTTGCGCGGGTAAGGAAAGGGTCCGCCCTGCCGGATCAGACGCAGGGTCTGCAATGCCTCCGGTGGCAAATCGGCCAACGCGACGCTCGCCAGTGGCCTGGGTTCACGTGCCTGAGCCACGCCAAGCAGAGCACCGAGCAGTGCAGCCAGCAGCAATAGCCGCAGAAGAGTCACGATTTTCAGCACCTGCAATTACCCTTTGCCAATCTCGACTTGCGTTTCGACTCTCTGGCGCAGGCGGATGTGCAGTTCCCGGAGTTGTTTTTCGTCCACGCCGCTCGGTGCGTCGGTGAGCAGGCACTGCGCACGCTGGGTTTTCGGGAAGGCGATCACGTCACGGATCGACTCGGCTCCGGCCATCAGCGTCACGATGCGATCCAGGCCAAAAGCCAGACCACCGTGGGGAGGAGCACCGTACTTGAGGGCATCAAGCAGGAACCCGAACTTGAGCTGCGCCTCTTCCTTACCGATGCCGAGCGCCCTGAAGACCTGTTCCTGGATTGCCGCACGGTGAATCCGCACCGATCCACCACCAAGCTCTGAACCGTTGAGTGCCAGGTCGTAGGCTTTGGCCAGGCAGCGTCCTGGATCGCTTTCGAGCAGTGACTGATGCTCGTCCTTCGGACTGGTGAAAGGGTGGTGGCAAGCCGTCCAACGCTTCTCTTCTGGGTCATAGTCGAACATTGGAAAGTCGACAACCCATACCGGCTCCCAGGCATGGCCATTGACGAAGCCCTTTTCATGTCCGATTCTGGTGCGCAGGGCACCGAGCGCGTCGTTGACCACCTTGCATCTGTCTGCACCAAAAAAAATCAGGTCTCCCGACTGCGCGCCGGTCCGCTCGACGATCGTCTGCAGCGCGCGCGCGTGCAGGTTTTTGACGATCGGTGATTGCAGGCCAGCCTCGTTGAGTTGCGTGACATCGTTGACCTTGATGTAGGCCAGCCCTCTGGCGCCATAGATGCCGACAAACTGGGTATAGGCATCGATCTCGCCACGAGTCAGGCTGGCCCCACCGGGAATGCGCAGGGCAGCAATACGACCTCCCTCGCTGTTGGCGACACTGGCGAAGACCTTGAAGGAGACATCCTTCAGGGCGTCGGCGACTTCGACGAGTTCGAGAGTCACACGCAAATCGGGCTTGTCTGAGCCATAGCGTTGCATGGCCTCAGCATGGCTCAGGCGCGGGAATGGATTGGGCAGATCGGCGGCGATCGCATCCTTGAACACCGCCCGGATCAGTTCTTCCATCAGTCCGATAATTTCGCCCTCGCTCATGAACGAGGTCTCGATATCGATCTGGGTGAATTCCGGTTGGCGGTCGGCGCGCAGATCTTCGTCGCGGAAACACTTGGTGATCTGATAGTAACGGTCAAACCCGGCAATCATCAGTAACTGCTTGAAAAGTTGCGGTGACTGAGGAAGAGCGAAGAACTGGCCGGGATGTACCCGCGAGGGAACCAGATAATCGCGCGCGCCCTCGGGAGTGCTCTTGGTGAGCATCGGAGTTTCGATATCGATGAAACCAGCATCGTCCAGAAAGCGCCGGAAGGCCCGCGCCGTGCGGTAACGAAGTTGCAAGTTGCCCTGCATCTGCGGACGCCGCAGGTCGAGCACCCTGTGCAGCAGACGAATGTTCTCCGACAGATTCTCTTCGTCGAGCTGGAACGGTGGTGTCACCGACGGATTAAGGATTTCCATCTCGTGGCAAAGAATCTCTATCGCACCGCTGGCAATATTGGGGTTGACTGTACCCTCAGGTCGGGCGCGGACTTTGCCGGCAATCCGCAGGCAGAACTCGTTGCGAACCGACTCCGCGGTCTTGAACATCAGCGGACGATCGGGGTCGCATACGATCTGTGCCAGTCCCTCGCGGTCGCGGAGATCGACGAAGATTACGCCGCCATGGTCGCGGCGCCGATGCGCCCAGCCGCAAAGTGTGACATCCTGGCCAATAAGCTGTGAATCGACTTGCCCACAATAATGAGTACGCATGCTGTTTTCCGAGTGACTTGTTTGAGGTTATGGTCGGCTGGAAGCGTTCGCGGTCTGCGGTCGTAACGGCGGAGCCACAACGCCCATCGAGATCACATATTTCAGTGCGGTGTCCACGCTCATGTCGAGTTCGATGACTTCCGTTCTCGGCAGCATCAGAAAGAAGCCCGAAGTCGGATTCGGTGTCGTGGGAATGTAAACACTGACATGCTCGCCATCGAGATGCCGAAGCATTTCACCACCCGGCTGACCGGTGAGAAAAGCGATTGTCCAGGAGCCACGCCGCGGATATTCGATCAGCAATGCTTTGCGAAAAGCGTTTCCGGATGATGAAAAGAGCGTGTCTGAAACCTGTTTGACACTGTGATAGATCGAATTAACGACCGGAATGCGTGCCAGCAACAACTCCCACCAGGCGACCAGCCGCTGCCCGATGAAATTGGCAGCGAGGAGCCCGGTGAGAAAGATGATCAGCAAGGTCAAGACCGCCCCGACACCCGGGATGTCGAAACCCAGCACCGTGCGCGGGTGTATCGCTTCCGGCAACAGGCGCAAGGACTGATCCATGGCTCCAACGATCAGCACCAGTACCCAGGCGGTGATTGCCAGCGGAACCCAGATCAGCAGGCCGGTGATGAAATAGCGCTTGATCAGTGGTCGGCGCACGCCGTGGCTCCGGTCACGCAGGCAGGCCCTTTTTCCTGGGATGTCTTGGTACTTGTTTCGTTGGGTTTTTCGTTTCCTTCCGTTTTTTCGGTCGACGCAGGCGATCTACCACCCTTGAAGTCGGTTGCATACCAGCCACTGCCTTTCAACTGGAAACCGGCAGCGGTCAGTTGCTTGGTATAGGTGGCCTGACCGCATTGGGGACAGATATGCAATGCCGCGTCGCTCAGTTTTTGCAAATGATCTTTCTCGAAGCCACAGGAACCGCAACGATAGGCGTAGATCGGCATGAGTAACCCTCAGAAAACGCTTGAAAACCTATAATTATACGCGAACTGACGACAGGTCAGGCTGCTACGTCGCCAACGGCGCCAGGGCAATCGCATGAATCTTATACAAGACCCAGGAGTTGGGCCCGGAAGCTGTCAGAAGTTGCGGCGATGAGGCGCTGCACCTGGAGGCCGCCCTTGCGTTTCACGGGCGCGGTGCGCAGGAGGTTGAGGACCCACTGGCACAGGACCGCAAGGTTGTGGGC
>NZ_JDST02000020.1:0-24588 GCF_000584975.1 Candidatus Accumulibacter cognatus
TTTGTGACCTATTTCAGTATATTCGGTGCCACCATGATGCATTTCCTGGCCGATGATAACGAAGTGATCCACCTGCAGGTGTCCGGCAAAGGCTCGCCGATCATCATGTTGCACGGCTGGACTGCCAGCCACCGCGAGTGGTCGCCATTTATTGACCAGCTGACGCCACATCATCGGGTCTTCCGCTGGGACGCCCGTGGACATGGTGGGCATCGACTGACGCAAGAGACCGTTCCAACGGTGCAGCGAATGGCGCAAGACCTTCGTAATCTGATCGAATACTATCATCTGGACGATTTGGTGGCCGTCGGCCACTCCATGGGCGCCCTGACCCTGTGGCAGTACATCAAGGAGCATGGCTGCGAAAAGCTGCGCAAGGTCTGCTTCCTGGACCAGTCACCAAAACTTCTGACCGATTCTGAATGGTGCGATGGCATCTACGGCGATTTCGACCAGGACCGTTCAGCGACTTTCCTGAGCCATCTCCAGACCGACTTCACGGAATCCGTTCTCCTGCTGGGTGCAATGGGTCTCAACGCGAGCGCCCGGGAGAAGTATCACACGGGCTCGCGGGGCCTCGACAAGGCACGGCAATGGCTGAACGAACAGGATCCGGCCCCGCTGATTGCCTGCTGGGAAAGCCTGACCGAAGCCGACTATCGAGAAACCCTCGAGAGAATCGACATTCCTGCCCTGCTGGTCTATGGCGGTGCCAGCAATTACTACCGCAGCGAGACCGCACACTACGTTCATAACAAGATCGCCAACGCGGTACTACACATCTACGAAGGCACCGATCACTCGCCACACCAATGGGATCGCGAGCGCTTCGTTCGTGATTTGCTTGACTTCATCGATGCCTGACGGTCATGATTTTTCCAGGTGCCCCCGTCATGAACGTCATGGCCGTTTCCCTCTTCCCAGACTCCTTGACGGGGAAGCGGTGGCGCTGGAATGGATCGCGCTACGCTGCGCAGCAGCCACTGATATTCGCTCCCGAAGGATGCCGCTATTCCTTGACGATCAGTTCGGCAATCCAGCGCTTGAAGTCGCTCAGCCTCGGGTCGTAGCTCTCGCAGGCCATCAGACTCTGCCCGAATACGTAGGCGTAGAGCAACAGGCTGCGACTCTTCGCCTCGTCGTCGGCGAGGCCGCGGGCAACGAACAGTTTGCGGGTACATTCCAGACGGCAGTGGTCGACTTCCTCGACCATGGCAGCGGCCTGGGCATCCCGGCGTGCCCATTCGCGTACCGCCAACTCGATCGAGATGCCTTTGTGGTTGCGCGTGGCACCGTAGACCTCGATCAGGTGCAGGAGTTGTTCGTGCTCCTTGCCGGGAGTGGCGACCGTCTGCTTGTTGATGTCGCGGATGCGACCATCACGCCAGGTCGTGAGAACGGCATTGAAGAGGTCCTGACGGTCCTTGAAATGCCAGTAGAAACTGCCCTTGGTGACGCCGAAGTCCTTTGCCAGAACCTCGATCCGCATGCCTTGCACGCCCTGTTCTGCAAGAACCGCGATGGCTGCTTCGACCCACTCGTTCCGGTCGAGTGCCGCCCGTGGCCGGATATTTCTGTGCTTCATCGTCCTGTGCTCCTTTCCTGAATCACGCGGCTGAGGCAATATTACTATTTCACGCACCGCTGCCGCGGGCTATGGTGTTGACAGGCATCACCCCATACGGTACCGTACGCTATCCATACGATCAGGTATGGCGTATTGTCCGGTGAGCATTCGGCAATGTCAAACGCGGACTGCCTAGATCGCGATTGCTATCGATTACGCTGCAGTAATAAAGGAGAGAAAAATTGAAGATCCTCGTGCCAGTCAAACGGGTGGTGGATTACAACGTCAAGGTGCGCGTCAAGGCGGATGCGAGCGACGTCGATCTGGCCAACGTCAAAATGTCGATGAATCCCTTCGACGAAATCGCCGTCGAGGAAGCGGTGCGCCTCAAGGAAGCTGGTATCGCCACGGAGGTGGTGGTGGTTTCAGCGGGGGTGGCGAATTGCCAGGAAACCCTGCGCACGGCAATGGCCATCGGCGCCGACCGCGGCATTCTTGTCCAGAGTGATGGCGAATTGCAGCCACTGGCCGTCGCTAAACTGCTCAAGGCGGTGTGTGAGAATGAACAACCGCAGATGGTCTTGTGTGGTAAGCAGGCGATCGACGACGATGCCAACCAGACCGGGCAGATGCTGGCCGGTTTGATGAACTGGCCGCAAGCGACCTTCGCCTCGAAGATCGTCGTCGCGGGCGGGCAGGCGACGGTCACGCGCGAGATCGATGGCGGTCTTGAAACCATCGAGGTGCCGTTGCCAGCGATGGTTTCTGTCGACCTCCGCCTCAACGAGCCGCGCTACGCGACCCTGCCGAACATCATGAAGGCCAAGCGGAAGCCGCTTGCGACGACCACTCCGGCGGCGCTCGGCGTCGATGTCACTGCGCGCCTGAAGACACTGAAGGTTGCCGAACCGCCAAAACGAACGGCGGGCATCAAGGTGGCCGATGCCGCCGATCTGGTGATAAAACTCAAGACTGAAGCAAAGGTGATCTGACCATGTCCATTCTCGTTATTGCTGAGCACGACAATACCTCGATCAAGGCGGCGACACATCATGCCGTTACTGCCGCAACCCGGATCGGTGGCGACATCCATCTGCTGGTTGCCGGTAGCGCCTGTGCGCTGGCAGCCGAGTCTGCGGCACGGATCAGCGGTGTGAGCAAGGTGCTGGTCGCCGACGCTGCCGCCTATGCCGAGCAGTCGCCCGAGAACCTCGCCGCGCTGGTCGTGGCACAGGCTGCCGCCTATTCTCACCTGTTGGCTGCCGCGACCACCAGCGGCAAGAACTTTCTGCCACGCGTCGCCGCCTTGCTCGATGTGGCGCAGATCTCCGAGATCATCGCCGTCGATTCGGCCGATACTTTCAGGCGTCCGATCTACGCCGGCAACGTGGTTGCCACCGTCCAGTCAGCCGACCCGATCAAGGTCATCAGCGTGCGCGCGACCGCTTTCGAAGCGGCTGGCGAGGGGGGCAATGCCAGTATCGAGACTCTCGCTGCAGGTCCCGATATAGCCAAGAGCAGGTTGATCGGCCGCGAACTGACCAAGTCCGAACGTCCCGAACTGACCGCCGCCAAGGTCATCATCTCGGGGGGGCGCGGCATGGGCAGCAACGAGAACTTCCACAAATTGCTCGAACCCCTGGCCGACAAGCTGACGGCTGCGGTGGGTGCATCGCGTGCGGCGGTCGATGCCGGTTATGCGCCGAACGACTATCAGGTTGGCCAGACGGGCAAGATCGTCGCGCCGCAGCTCTACATCGCGGTCGGCATTTCGGGAGCCATCCAGCATCTGGCAGGAATGAAGGACAGCAAGGTGATTGTGGCCATCAACAAGGACGCCGAAGCGCCGATTTTTCAGGTTGCCGATTACGGGCTGGTCGGTGACCTCTTCGAAGTCCTGCCGGCGCTGCAGGCCGCCCTTGGCTGAGCGCTGCCGGGAACCGGAGCCGTGGGTCGCATGAACCTGCCGGACGGACTGCTCGATGGGCAATGGACCTGGCTGGCATGGCTGCTGTTTGCCGCGTTCGCCTGGTTGGCGGCTAGGCGGGCGCCATGGCGGGTGCTGGCTGATAGCACCCGTCTGAACGCCTTTCTGGCGATGATCGTCGCGCTGATCCTGCTCTGGCATCTGCAGGCCGGAGTCAAACCCGGCCTTTCCCTGCACCTGCTTGGCGCGACGCTGTTGACCCTGTGTTTCGGATGGTCACTGGCATTCATCGGCCTTTGCCTGGTTCTGGTCGGGGTAAGCCTGAACGGAGCGGCCGGCAGCGAGGCTTTTGCAATCAACGCCCTGCTGATGGCGGGCGTCGGCGTGGCCGTCAGTCAGGGACTGCATCGACTGGTCGAATGGCTGCTGCCGCGCCACCTGTTCATCTATATTTTTTGCAAGGGTTTCTTCGCCGCGGCGCTGGCGGTGATGGCCGTCGGCGTGACGGTGTGCCTGCTGCTGGCGATGGCTGGAGCCTACTCCAGCGAGTATCTGATTGACGAGTATCTCCCGTATTTCTTTCTGCTCGGTTTTTCCGAGGCATGGATTTCGGGAATGTTTGCTACCCTGTTTGCCGTCTATCGGCCGGATTTGCTGGCGGATTTTGAGGATGCACAGTTTCTCGGAAGAAAATGAATTCTCCTTGCCCATCCTTCGCACGCCACGGCCCGCTTCTCTGATGGCACAGCCCGTCACCGGCTTCTGGCCGGGCCTTCGGCCAATGATCTGCGCGCTGCTTCTGCTGCTGGCGGTACCCGAGGCGCCAGCGCAGCCGCCGGCCGGAGACCCCGCAGATGCGGTCCATCGAGAGCCGGGCCCTCTGCCGGCAGTCAAGCGGCGCGTGCCGCCGTTAACAGCCGGCGGCGTCAATGCCGAAGTGACGATGCCCTTGCGCCTGAGCGAAGAGCTGTCTGCGTCATCCGCAACCAGCGACCTTGGTCGTCAGTTGCTGCGCCTCGAACAGCGGACGATCGAGATCCTAAGAGGTACGAACACGGACCAGCAGGGGCTGAGCGACAAGCTGGCCTGGCTCGAAGCCAACGTCGCCGAACTGAGACGGGCAGAGGATCGCCTTGCAGGTGTGGCGGCGGCGATACCCTCGCCATCGGCAGCTCCTCCCAGCGGCGGCGCTGCCGCAGCGGGGACGCCGTTGCCAGCTGCGACTGCTGCGTTGCCGGCAACCACGATCCCGACCGGGCCGGCTGCGGCCATTGAGTTTGAGCAGTGGGTCCTGTATGCCGGGGTCGCCGCCTTGGTGCTGGTGCTGGTGCTGTTGTTCCGTCGTCCCGCTGTGGTAGAAGTTCTCCCGAGTAACCCGAACGTTTCATCGATGCCGGATCGCAGTGAGCCTGTATTGTCTAACAGACCCAAGCGGTCGGCAAATCCGCCGCCGCCGGCCGCACCGGTTGATATGCCGCCTCGCCGCGGGGAAACGACTGCTGCGCGACCATCGTGATGGGCAACGCAGAGGCTTCATCTTACCGGTAGTCGAGGAAGTATTGTTCCTGATCGATCTCACGGTGGCCTGAGAAGCTGCCCAGCCGTTCTACACAAACCCTATGAGGAGAAACACATGAGTGAATACATTGCCCCACTCCGTGACATGCAGTTCGTGCTCCAGGAACTTGCTGGGCTTGAGCGGGTGGCTGAGCTGCCGGGTTGCGAGGAAGCAACGCCCGATCTGGTCGACGCGGTTCTCGAAGAGGCCGCGAGGTTTGCCACTGAAATCCTGTCACCGCTCAACTGGCCGGGAGACCAGGAGGGCGCCCGCTGGCACGACAAGATGGTGACCATGCCGGCGGGTTTCAAGGAAGCATACCGGATGTTCACCGACGGCGGCTGGCCGGCACTGGCCTGCGAACCGGAATGGGGAGGGCAGGGACTGCCGAAAGTGGTCGCGGCCGCCGTCGCCGAGATGTGGAAATCGGCCAATCATTCGTTTTCGTTGTGTCCGCTGCTTACCGCCGGTGCCATCGAGGCTCTGGTACTGACCGGCTCCGACCAGTTGAAGGCGACTTACCTCGAAAAGATGGTCAGCGGTCAATGGAGCGGGACGATGAACCTCACCGAGCCGAGCGCTGGTTCAGACCTGGCAGCCGTGCGCACGCGTGCGGAACCGCAGGCCGACGGTAGCTACTTGATTTTCGGGCAGAAGATCTTCATTACCTACGGTGAGCACGATCTGACGGAGAACATCATCCACCTTGTGCTGGCGCGGACGCCGACAGCGCCCGAGGGCGTCAAGGGGATTTCGCTGTTCGTCGTGCCGAAGTTCATGGTCAATGACGACGGCAGTCTCGGCGATCGTAACGATGCCTACTGTGTGTCGATCGAGCACAAGCTCGGCATCCACGCCAGCCCAACCGCGATCATGGCCTTTGGGGATCATCGCGGTGCTGTCGGCTATCTGGTCGGTGAGGAGAATCGCGGTCTCGAGTACATGTTCATCATGATGAACGCCGCGCGCTTCGGCGTCGGTCTCGAAGGCGTCGCCGCTTGCGAGCGCGCATACCAGCGTGCACGCGATTACGCACGCGAACGTGTACAGTGTACCGATATCGGCGTGCGCGGTGGTCCAAAAGTGGCGATCATCAAGCATCCCGACGTGCGCCGCATGCTGATGACCATGCGCTCGCGCGCTGAAGCCACGCGGGCACTGGCCTACGTGGTGGCGGCAGCACACGACACCGCGCTCCGTCATCCGGATGTCGCCGAGCGCAAGCGCCAACAGGCCTTCGTTGATCTGATGATTCCGGTAGTCAAGGGCTGGAGCACCGAGTCGGGTGTCAGCATCGCCTCGATCGGCGTGCAGGTGCACGGCGGCATGGGTTATGTCGAAGAGACCGGTGCCGCGCAGCACCTGCGTGACGCACAGATTTCGACGATCTACGAGGGCACCACCGGCATCCAGGCCAACGATCTGATCGGCCGCAAGATGGCACGCGAAAACGGCGCCACCCTGAAGGCGGTGATCGAAGAAATGCGCGCGCTCGACGCCGATCTCGCCGGACGGGAGGGCGGACATCTTGCGGCCATTCGCAGTCGCTTCAGGGCTGGCATCGACGCCCTCGCGGTTGCCGGCGAGTGGCTGGTGACCACCTACGGGGTGGACGTTCGTGCTGCATCGGCCGGCGCGGTGCCGTTCCTGATGTTGCTCGGGATTGTCGCCGGTGGTTGGCAGATGGCGCGTGCGGGGCTGATTGCGCAGGCGAAGATCGACGCTGGTGACAGTGATCCCTTCTATGCCGCGAAGATCATCACTGCCCGCTTCTATGCTGACCATGTGTTGTCGCAGGCTGCCGGCCTGGCGAGCAGCATCACCGAGGGTGTCGAAGGCGTCAACGCCTTGCCTGAAGACCTGTTTTGATCGGGCCGGCCGGTTGCGGTCCCGTGTATGGCGGTCGCAGCCGGCTTGCGCCGGCATCTCCGGGTGACTGGCGGGAGTCGTCAGCTACCCGATCAAGGAATTTCCATGACCAATCCACGCATACTCGTCCTGACCACGCAGATTCCTATCCGCTGGGGTGACATGGACGCCTACGGCCACGTCAACAACACCATTTATTTTCGTTACATGGAGCAGGCGCGGGTCGAGTTTCTCGAACAGATCGGCTGCACGCTGACGCCGCGTGGCCAGGCGCCCGTGATCATCAACGCCAGTTGCACCTTCCTGATCCCGATCAACTACCCTGGTGTCGTCGAAGTGCGAATGTTCTGCGGACATCCCGGCCGCAGCAGCGTACAGACGCATTACGAAATCCGCCGACAGGGAGACGATACGCTGTACGCGACCGGCGACGCCAAGATCGTCTGGATGGATGTGGCGACCGGCAAATCGGTGCCGATTCCGGAAAGCATGCGCGCTGCTCTGCCAGCCTGAAGAGGGGAGGGGAGATGGACCCTGCAGTTCTCTGGCGCCCGAGCGCCGAACGGATCGCGGCAGCCCGGCTGAGCGCCTTCATCACCGCAGTCCACCGCCGCTGGCAGCTCGACTGCCCGGATTATGCGAGTCTCTGGCGCTGGTCGGTGGCGCAACCCGAGGCTTTCTGGACTTCGCTATGGGAGCAATGCGGCGTGATCGGCGAACGCGGCCCGATAGTCCTTGAGGAAGGCGAGCGGATGCCCGGTGCCCGCTGGTTTCCGCAAGCCCGGCTGAACTACGCCGAGAACCTCCTGCGCCGCCATGATCACGCCGATGCACTGGTCTTCTGGGGTGAGGACAAGATCCGTCGTCGCCTCTCGCACGCCGAGCTTTACGCGCAGGTTTCGCGCTGCGCGCAAGCCTTGCAGGCCGCCGGCATCGGCCAGGGGGATCGTGTCGCCGCTTACCTGCCGAACCTGCCCGAAGCGCTGATCGCGATGCTCGCCACCACTTCGCTCGGTGCGATCTGGTCGTCGGCTTCGCCCGATTTCGGTGTCCAGGGCGTTCTCGACCGTTTCGGACAGATCGAACCCAAGATCCTGCTCTGCGTCGATGGCTACTGGTACAACGGCAAGCCGGTCGATTGCATGGCCAAGAACGCCGAAATCGCCGCGCAGATCGACAGCATTGCCAGGACGGTCGTCGTCTCCTACCTCGACGACTCTCCTGTGGTGGCGACGATTCGCAATGGCGTGCGCTATGCCGATTTCATCGCACCTTTTGCCGCCGATGAAATCGCATTCGCGCCGCTGCCTTTCGCACATCCGCTGTTCATCATGTTTTCCTCGGGCACCACTGGCGTTCCCAAGTGCATCGTGCACGGTCACGGCGGCGCCCTGCTGCAACATCTCAAGGAACACCAGTTGCACGGTGACCTCAAGCAAGACGACCGCCTCTTCTATTTCACCACCTGCGGCTGGATGATGTGGAACTGGCTGGTTTCCGGCCTCGCTTCGGGCGCGACGCTACTTCTTTACGACGGTTCCCCCTTCATTCCGGGCGCCAGCGGCCAACCTGGAGCGATCCTCTTCGATTACGCCGACGCCGAACGCATGACGCACTTCGGCACCTCGGCAAAATTCATTGACGCGCTCGCCAAGACCGGTTTCAAGCCGCGCGAGACGCATCGCCTCGAAACCCTGCGGACGATGTTCTCGACCGGCAGTCCGCTGGCTCCGGAAAGCTTCGACTACGTCTATCGCGAGATCAAGGCCGACCTGTTGCTGGCGTCGATTTCTGGAGGTACCGACATCCTTTCGTGTTTTGCTCTTGGCAATCCGATTCTGCCGGTGTTCCGCGGCGAGCTGCAATGCCGTGGTCTGGGAATGGCCGTCGCGGTCTTCGACGACGACGGTCAGCCGATTCCGGCCGGCCGCGGCGAGCGCGGCGAACTGGTATGCACAGCTCCTTTTCCGGCGATGCCGATCGGCTTCTGGAACGACCCCGACGGCGCCAAATACCATGCCGCGTATTTCGATCGCTTCCCGAACGTCTGGTGCCATGGCGACTTCGTCGAACTCACTGCCAACGAAGGCATGATCATCTACGGCCGCTCCGACGCCGTGCTCAACCCCGGCGGCGTGCGCATCGGGACCGCCGAGATCTATCGCCAGGTCGAGCAACTGCCGGAAGTGGTCGAATCGCTGGTGATCGGCCAGGACTGGCAGCACGACGTGCGCATCGTGCTTTTCGTCAAGCTCCGCGAAGGACTGCTCCTCGACGAAGTGCTGCTCGACCGCATCAAGCAGCAGATCCGCCACAACACCACGCCGCGCCATATTCCGGCCAAGGTCCTCCAGGTCGCCGACATCCCGCGCACCAAGAGCGGCAAGATCGTCGAACTCGCCGTCTGCAATGTTGTGCATGGCCGGCCAGTGAAGAACATCGAAGCACTGGCCAACCCCGAGGCGCTGGAGTACTTTCGTGAGCGGGTCGAACTGCAGAGCTGAACAGTTGAGTCTCTTGCCGTAGCTTCGCGCAACGGCCACATAGACTGTCAGTAACCTGTTCATTGGATGGCGCTAATCCTGACGCATGGCGTGCTGGCGACACTGGCTGGCCTCCTCGGCGCTTTTATTGCGCAACATCACCCGCTGTGGCCGGCATCGCTGAATACGATTCTTGTTGTCTGGTGCCTGGCCGTCTACTGGTACCCGTATATCTGGCTATTCGTTCTGCCGGCGCTGTTGCCGGTCGCCGGTTTTTCCGCGTGGACCGGATGGATCGGCATCGATGAGTTCGACTTGCTAGTGCTTGGTGCGGCGGCCGGATGCCATGCGCGCATGGCAACCGGCCAATTACGGAGCATCTCTCAATCCAAACTCGTCACCAGGCAGCCACCCGAACCGCAGCGCTTTGCGGGACAGTCCATAGATACGTGCCGTGAGCCCGAATGGACCAGGCAGTTCGGCTTCACGCAGATCTGGCTGGGCGCCTTGGCCGTATCCTACCTGTGGGCAACGCTGCGCGGTCTGGCCGATGCCGGCGGATTTTCCCTGGGGTGGTTCCAGGGTTATGAAGATCCCTTGAACAGTCTGCGCATTGCCAAGAGCTTCTTGTTGGCAATGCTCTTGTTACCAGCCTTGCGGAGTCAGCTGCAGAATGGGGCGGCACTGGCGGGGCAATGCCTTGCGGCCGGGATGGCGAGTGGGCTGGGCGGGGTGGGTCTGGCCGTTATCTGGGAACGTAACGGCTATCCCGGACTGCTGGACTTTTCAACCCCCTATCGCAGCACGGCGCTATTCTGGGAAATGCATGTCGGTGGCGCAGCGATCGATGCTTTCCTTGCCCTGGCGGTGCCATTTGCGGTCTATGCAGTGGTGCACGCGCGCACCCGATGGCACTGGGTGGTCGCTGCGTGCCTGGCAGTGGTCGCTGGCCATGCCTGCCTGACCACTTTTTCTCGTGCCGTTTATCTGGGTGTCGGCGTGTCCCTGCTCGTCCTCGCCTGGCGTTTGCCGGTGCCCTGGCTGCGGCGATTTCGGCTGGCGCGCGCCATCGGTCCTGTCGCCACCGCCAGAGTCCCCGAGCCGGAGCCTTGGCGGCGGTGGGGAGGTCGGCTGCTGGTTAGTGTGCTGATCCTTGAGGTCCTGACGGTCCTGTGTCTAGGGGATTTCATGGGCAGCAGGGTGTCAGCCGGGGAGCGCGATCTGGTTGGTCGCCTGCAGCATTGGCAAGAGGGCCTGAGCCTGCTACGTACGCTCCCGGAATGGCTGCTGGGCAGAGGACTCGGGCGTTTCCCTGCCAGCTATTCGCAGACCATTCCCGGACGTGCGATGCCAGGTCGCCTGCAGATCGTCGAGGCAGGCGAGGGGAGCCATCTACGCATTTTCCGACTGCCTCACAGTGCACGCGCTAGTGGCGCTTTCGAACTGCTTCAGCGGGTCCCGGCGTTTGTTGCAGGGAGTACCTATACGCTGGCAATGGACCTGCGCGCGCCGCATCCAGCGAAACTGCGTGTCGGCTTGTGCCACCAGCATCTTCTTTATGCCGCGAACTGCGCACAGACTGGCCTGACCTTGTCGGGCAAGGATGAGCAATGGGATCACTTTACGCTGACCTTCACAGCGGGCAAGGACGGCTCCCGAGGTTGGCCGCCATGGCTGGGGTTCCTCTCACTACGGCTGGAGGGAGGAGCTGACTTCGTCGATGTTGACCATTTGAGCCTGATCAATGCGAACGGCCATCAGCTACTCGACAACGGCGATTTTTCCAGTGACATGGCGCACTGGTTCTTCGCTGGCCGCCATTACTTCCTGCCGTGGCATGTCGACAGCATATTCATCGAGACCCTGATTGATCAGGGAGCCGTTGGCCTGCTTCTGCTTCTCGGTCTGCTCGGCCTGGCGTTGGCCAATCTGCTGTGGGGTCGCGGGCGCGAGCATGTCCTCGCACCCTACTTGCTGGCAGCCCTGACGGGCTGTCTGGTCGTTGGTATGTTCTCGAGCGTGCTGGACATGCCGAGGTCTGCTTTCCTGTTGTACTTGCTAACATGCTTTGCACTGTTCCTCGAAGAAGGTTCCCCCTGAGGGGCTTTAAAGCGCCTTCCTCATCCCTGAAAACATCTTGAAGGTTGTCGCCGGATGTATAATTCCAGCATATAGGAAACTTTGTGATTATACAATAATTAATTATATCATATGGTTGTTTCGTTTTTCGAAAGTATTATCTTGATTTTCAACAGGCATGGCAGGGCTTTCTTCCTCTGGTATTGTCCCTGGCTTGTGCATTAGGTCACGTTCTCCAATTATCTGCGGTGATAGCCTTCGTTGCGTGTCGTTCGCCGAGCTTTTCTGATTTAAAGCAGCTCTCAGAGCAGCAGTCATCAACGAGAAGTATTCAGGTTTATGCCTGCAAGGAGTCTATCGTGATCAAGGTGTTCAATCATTGGTTTCATCGGAAGACGGTTGCCCAAGTGGCAGTTGACCTGATGTTCCCGGTTGCGTGTGTGGTTCTTGCCGCCATGTGGATCGGGCATGGCGCTCCGCTCGCTCTGGAGCGGGTGGCTTTCTATGCAGTGATTTTCGCGCTGACGATGATCATCCTGAATGCCTGGCTGGGCATCTATCAGCGGGTGCATAGCCGCACGCGGGAAGAGACCCAGGCGCGCGCGGTGCTGTCGCTCTACCTGGCGATTCCGCTGGCGTATCTGGTGTTTGCGCTGCTTTCGGTAGCCGAGGTCGATCGCGGTTTCATGTTGCTGTCCGGCCTGGCGGCGCTCTTTGCGACATTGTCGCGGCGTGTGCATCTGGCGCATAGCCGCACAAGTTCCTTGCTGAGTCACCGCGTGCTGGTTCTCGGGGTCGGTGAGGAAGCGGAAAACGTCGGTCGCGTACTGCATAAATCGGATCCGGATATCCATATCGTTGGCTTCTATCCTTCCGTCAACGACACTGAGATCGTTGTTCCTGCGCAGGTCATTCTTTCCCAGGATCGGTCGCTTTCAGACACGGCGCATGCCTTGAGAGTCGACGAGATCATCGTTGCCGTGCGCGAGCGCCGCGGGGGCTCACTACCCTTGCGCGAACTTCTCGACTGCAAGCTCTCCGGTGTCCGTGTGCTCGATCTGGCGAGTTACTTCGAACGTGCCCTTGGGCAGATTCGCCTCGATTCCCTGCGTGTAGGCTGGCTGATTTTTGGTGAGGGTTTTCGGCAGAGTTGGCGGCGGACGACGATCAAGCGGCTGTTCGACATCGTGGTAGCGTTCCTGATGCTGCTGCTTGCCACACCGGTGATGCTCCTGGCAGCGATTCTGATCGTCCTCGAAGATGGTTTTCCAATCTTTTATCGGCAGGAGCGGGTCGGTCTCGATGGTCGTTTGTTCAAAATCATCAAGTTTCGCAGCATGCGCAACGATGCCGAGAGTGACGGCAAGCCGCGCTGGGCGATGGTCGATGATGATCGTGTCACGCGTGTCGGGCGTGTCCTGCGCAAGCTGCGTATCGATGAATTGCCACAGTTGTACAATGTGCTGACGGGGGATATGAGTCTGGTAGGGCCGCGTCCGGAGCGTCCCTATTTTGTCGACCAGCTGACACGTGACATTCCTTTTTTCGCGGTACGCCATAGTGTCAAGCCAGGACTCACTGGCTGGGCGCAAGTGAGTTATCCCTACGGGGCGACGATCGATGATGCTGTCCAGAAACTGCAATACGATCTGTATTATGTCAAGAATCACAGTCTGTTCCTTGATGTGGTCGTCCTCTTCGAGACTGTCGGCGTGGTCTTGACGGGCAAGGGGGCTCGGTGAATAGTCTGCCACGGGCTACACCATGATTGCGGATGGTCATGCGAAAGTATAGATCTCGTTGATGGACAGCAAGATGGCAATGGTCACTGCCTGGAGTTACGGCTTGGCGGCAGTTCTGGCAGCCTTCCTGACGCTCTACCTGGCGTCCGGCTGGCGCGCTGGAGGTCGCAGTCGAGCGATGTTCCTGGCAGTGAGCCTGTGCGCACTGTGGGGTGGGCTGTCGCTGGCCTTTGTGATGACCGGAAACGTGGTATTTCTTGCCGGTAGCCTATTGGCTGATGTGCTGCGCTTCGGTGGCTGGTATTTCTTTCTCCTCGTCCTGATGAAGCCGGAACCGACAGACGCCGAGATTGCGTCAGCGCGCTTTGGCTGGCTGAGCGGTTTCTCCTGGCTGCTGGTCGTCATTGCACTCGCCTCGCAGCTTCTGTTGGTGTTCGGTATTGATCTCGTCGTCCCGTCACAACGGGTGGTCCTGTTTGTCTCTCTGGCGATGACTGTCTTCGGCCTGGTGTTGGTGGAGCGACTGTTCCGCAACGTTTCTCCGGACTTTCGCTGGAGTATCAAGCCTTTGTGTCTCGGGCTTGGCGGTGTTTTTCTGTTCGACCTGTATCTGTACTCGGACGCACTGCTATTCAACCGGGTTGACTCGGATGCCTTCAGTATCCGCGGCTTTGCGCACGCCATGGGCTTGCCTCTGGTGGCTTTGTCGGCGATTCGCAGCCATGACTGGAAAAGACGTTTGGTGATGTCGCAACGTGCCGCCCTGCAGTCGGTAACGCTGCTGATTGTCGGCATCTATCTGCTGTTCATGGCGGCGGCCGGCTATTACGTGCGTTTCTTTGGTGGCGAGTGGGGGAGGGCATTGCAGTTGGCGCTGCTCTTTGCAGCCTTGCTGGTGCTGGTGGGACTGACATTTTCGGGTTCGATGCGGGCGCGCCTGCGTGTGCAGGTAGGCAAGCACTTTTTCAGTTACCGCTACGATTACCGTGAAGAGTGGCTGCGCTTTACCCAGACACTGTCCTTACAGGGCGGCTTCTCCGGTATGGGACAGCATGTGGTGCGTGGCCTGGCCGACATGGTCGAGAGTCCGAGCGGTGCACTGTGGCTCAAGGATCCCTCGGGCCGGTTTTTTGCCCAGGCAGCGTACTGGAACATGCCCGCTTCGTCAGCGACCGAAGATGTCGGGAGCCCGTTGTGCAGGTTTCTGCTCGACAGCGGTTGGGTGATCAACCTCGAAGAGTATCGTTCCCTGCCGCGTCGTTATGATGGTCTCCAGATTCCGTCCTGGTTGGTCGAAGTACCGAATGCGTGGCTGGTGGTGCCGCTGACGACTGGGAATGAACTGATCGCTTTCGTGGTGCTGGCGACAGCCCGTACCAAGATCGATGTGAATTGGGAGGTCAATGATCTGCTGAAGACGGCTGCTCGGCAGGCCGGCGCCTTTCTGGGTCAGATGCAAGCTAGCGAAGCCCTGCTTGAGGTCCGGAAGTTCGACTCGTTCAATCGCATGTCGGCTTTTGTCGTCCATGATCTCAAGAATATCATCACCCAGTTGTCGCTGATGCTCAAGAATGCCGAGCGTCATCGCGACAACCCCGAGTTTCAAAAAGACATGCTGATGACTGTTGAACATTCTGTCGAGCGTATGCGCAAACTGATGATGCAACTGCGCGAAGGCGCGACGCCGCTTGATGGTCCGCGTGGCATTGATCTGGCAGGTGTCCTGCGACGGATTCAGACCGCCAAGTCCGGGCAGGGACGGGATATCGAGTTGAAGATCGAGGAGAAACTGGTTGCCCGTGGGCACGAAGACCGGATTGAGCGGGTGATCGGTCATCTGGTGCAGAACGCACTGGATGCCACCGAGGATCGTGGGCGGGTGTGGGTCAGGCTGACCCGGCAAGGGACGCAGGCCTTGGTTGAAGTCGGCGATAGTGGGCACGGCATGAGCCCGGAATTCGTTCGCGAGCGCCTGTTCAAGCCTTTCCAGACGACCAAGCCGACGGGAATGGGCATTGGCGCTTACGAAAGCTTTCAGTACATTCATGAATTAGGCGGCAAAATGACTGTCGACAGTGCGGTTGATGTCGGCACGCAGGTGGATCTGTTGTTGCCATTGTTTGATGTTGGACACACCACCGCATCCGCTGACTTGCTGAAGGAATCAGAATGAGCACGGGAAAGCTTCCGCACCTGTTGATCGTCGAGGACGATCGCGCGTTGCAGAAACAGATTCGCTGGGCTTTCGATCAGTACGAAGCACTCACCGCGGATGATCGTGAGAGCGCGCTGTTGCTGGTACGGCGCTATCAGCCGCCAGTAGTGACGATGGATCTCGGATTGCCGCCGGACCCAGATTCGGTCTCCGAAGGTTTCAAGTTGCTCGAAGAGATTCTGACCCTGGCACCGGATACCAAGATTATCGTCCTCACTGGTCAGAACGATCGCGCTAACGCGCTGCGTGCGATTGCTCTGGGCGCCTACGATTTCTTTGCCAAGCCATTCGAGATTGACATGCTTGGCCTGACCATCCAGCGCGCCTACCGTCTACATGAACTGCAACAGGAGAACGAACGACTGCAGTCGATGCAGCAACCCGCCGTACTGTCTGGTTTGCTAACTCGTGACCCGGAGTTGCTACGTATATGCCGCACCGTCGAGCGGGTTGGCGTTACCGACGCAACGGTGTTGTTACTGGGCGAAAGCGGTACCGGCAAGGAACTTCTGGCGCGTGGCCTGCATGAGGCGTCACCGCGTCGGCGCGAACGTTTTGTGGCCATCAATTGCGCGGCAATTCCGGACAACTTGCTGGAGAGCGAACTTTTTGGTTACGAGAAAGGGGCTTTCACCGGGGCTGCCAAAACGACGCCAGGCAAGATCGAAACAGCTAACAATGGCACGCTGATGCTTGACGAGATCGGTGACCTTCCGCATTCGCTGCAGGCCAAGTTGCTGCGTTTTCTGCAAGAGCGCGTCATCGAAAGGATCGGTGGGCGACAGGAAATCCCGGTCAACGTCCGGATCGTTTGCGCGACGCATCAGAATCTCAAAGTCCTGATCAACGAGGGACGTTTCCGCGAGGATTTGTACTATCGCTTGGCGGAGATCATTGTCAATATCCCGCCCTTGCGTACCCGCTCCGGTGACCCCGCCTTGCTGGCGCACGCCTTCCTGAGGCGGTTTGCGGCCGAGAACAATCGCGGCAACTTGACCCTGCGCGAGGACGCCGTACGGATGATAGAAGCACACTCCTGGCCGGGGAACGTGCGCGAGCTGGAGAACTGCATCAAGCGGGCGGTCATCATGGCCGATGGCAATCAGATTACCGCCGATGACATCGGTTTGGCGGGGGATCATCACGAGGATGCAATCAAGCTGGACCTGCGGCATGCGCGTGACCACGCAGAGCGGCGAGTGATCATCGCCGCGCTGGCGCGCGCCGACGGAAATGTCGTTCGCGCCGCCGAGTTGCTCGGTATCAGCCGCCCGACGCTGTACGACATGATGCACAGATTTGGACTGAAATAGTGTTGTTCCTGCAAACGTTGACCGATCTCATGAGGACTCTGATGAATACTGGTAACCCGATTCGCCTGCTGCGCAAGGCCACCGCTTCAGCACTGCTGGCTACTCTTCTGCTGTTGGGTTGCGGCGGTGAGAAACCGGAGACCATGCTGAATTCTGCGAAGACATTTCTGGAGAAGAACGATCACAAGGCAGCCGCAATCCAGCTGAAGAACGCCTTGCAGAAAGACCCTCAACTTGCCGAAGCGCGTTTTCTGTTGGCCAAGGCGTTGCTTGAGGGAGGCGATCCGACCGGAGCTGAAGTCGAGTTGCGCAAGGCACAGGGGGGGAACTATCCTGCTGAACAAGTGACGCCATTGCTGGCGCGCACGATGCTGATGCTCGGGCAACCCCAGAAAGTGACCGAAGAGCTGGCCAAGGCGCAGCTTACGACACCGGCGGCAATTGCTGACTTGCAGACCTCGGTGGGTCACGCCTACCTGATGCAGGGCAAGGAAGATCAGGCTGTGGCGGCTTATGCAGCAGCGCTGGTGGCGCAACCGGGCTATGCACCCGCGCTGCTCGGCCAGGCGAGACTGAAAGCGAGCCGCGGTGATCTGCCGGGTGCTTTGGCCTTGCTCGATTCCGCCCTTGAGAAACAACCCTCGCTGTATGATGCCTGGCAGTTCAAGGGCGACATGTTTGCTGCCCAGAACGACCTCGCGGCGGCGACGAATGCCTATCTGAAGGTGCTGGAAATCAAACCGCAATATCTGCCGGCGCATTCGACGATCATCAGGATCCTGATAGCGGAAGGCAAACTCGAAGAGGCGGGCAAGCAGATCGAGACGCTCAAGCAGTTTGCCGCCAATCATCCGCAAACTCAATACCTGCGGGCCATGCTGGCTTACCAGCAGAAGGATTATGCAGCGGCCAGGGAAGCCATTCTTCTGCACCTCAAGGCCTCTCCCGAGAGCCCTCTAGGCCTGCAACTGGCGGGCCTGATCGAGTACGAATTACAGGCTTACGCGCAGGCCGAGACCTATCTGCTCAAGGCTTTGCCGCGGACACCGCCACTCGGTCTCGCGCGTCGTGTCCTGATCGCCAGCTACCTGCGCAATGCCCAGCCGCATAAAGCTCTGGGCATTCTGGAGCCGGTCCTCGACAAGATCGACAAGGATTCGAACTTGCTGGCGCTGGCTGGCCAGGTATTTCTGCAGAATGGTCAGGTTGACAAGGCCGGGAGCTACTTTGCCAAGGCCGCAGCGCTCGACCCGAAAAATCCTGCCAAACGTACTTCGCTGGCGCTGATCAACCTCGCGAAAGGCGACAGCGATGTGGCATTTCGTGATCTGGAGCAGGTAGCGGCAGCTGATACCGGCATCCGGGCGGATCTGGCCCTGATCACTGCGCACTTGCAGCGCCGCGAATTCGATCAGGCACTGAAGTCCATTGCGGCGCTTGAGAAGAAACAACCCGATAACCCGCTGACGTATAACCTGCGAGGCACTGCCCTGCTTGGCAAGCGCGATGCTGCGGCTGCCCGCAAGAGCTTCGAGAAGGCTCTGGCTCTGAATCCGGCCTTTTTACCGGCAGCAGCCAATCTGGCCAATATGGACCTCAACGAGAAGAAGCCCGAGGACGCCCGGAAGCGTTTCGAGTTGGTGCTCGCAAAAGATCCGAAGAATGTGGAGGCCTTCATGGCACTCGCCCAGATGCGGGCAAAAGAAGGGGGCACGACCGCAGAGGTTGCGACTCTGATCAGCAAGGCAGTGACGGCGAATCCGACCAATCCGGTACCGAGACTGGCGCTGATCAGCCTGTATTTGGGCAAGAAGGAGGTCAAAAGCGCGCTTGCTGCGGCCCAGGAGGCTGTTGCCGCATTGCCGGAACGGCCAGAGATCCTGGACGCTGCCGGACGTGCTCAACAGGCCGCTGAGGACTACAATCAGGCACTCGTCACCTATCAGAAACTGTCGGCCTTGAAACCGGATTCTCCGCTTCCCTATCTGCGGATGGCCGAAATTCAGATGGCGTCGAAGAACAAGGACGCCGCGCTGGAGAATCTGCAAAAGGCGCTCAAGATCAAGCCGGACTCGCTGGATGCACAGCGCGGAATCATCCTCCTTGATCTCGATGCCGGTCGTAGCAAGGAAGCGCTCGCAGTCGCTCGCGAAGTGCAGAAACAGAGACCCAAGGAAGCCATTGGCTACATCTTCGAGGGGGACGCACACGCGTCGCAGAAAGCCTGGGGGGATGCCATAACCGCCTATCGGACTGGGCTCAAGGAAGCCCCGACGACCGATCTGGCGGTCAAGCTGCATGTGGCGCTGCTGGCTAGTGGTAACCCCGCCGAGGCCGACAAGTACGCTGAAACTTGGATCAAGGAACATGCCAAGGACAACCGTTTTCGCCTTTATCTGGCCGAGACCGCGAGCATGCGCAAGGACTATGCGGGCGCTGCCCGGCAGTACCGCATTCTGCTCGAGGCACAGCCGGACAGCCCAACCGTACTCAACAATATGGCCTGGGTTTCCGGGCAGCTCAAAGACCCGAAGGCGGTCGAGTATGCCGAGAAGGCCAACAAGCTGGCACCTGATCAACCGGCTCTGCTGGATACTTTGGCGGTCTTGCTGGCGGACAAAGGCGATTACGCTCGCGCCATGGGACTTTTCAAGAAAGCCCTGGAACTGGCTCCGCAGGCGTCACTGATTCGCCTCAACTACGCCAAAGCGCTGATCAAAGCCGGGCAGAACAGCGAGGCCAAAAGAGAACTGGATCAGCTCGCAAAGCTGGGCGACAAGTTCCCGGCGCAGGCAGAAGTCGCGCAGTTGCTCAAAGGACTCTAGAAGCCGATGTGGCTGAAAACGAATAGCACTCAGAGAATGGAGAATTGATGACTATTGTTGCAGTGGTGGGTTTGGGTTACGTCGGTTTGCCGCTGGCTGTCGAATTCGGCAAGAAGCATCGAACGATCGGTTTCGATCTGTCGGCAAACAAGGTGGCGCATTATCGGCAGCATGTCGATCCTACCGGCGAGGTAAGCAGCGCTGATCTCAAGGCGGCAGTCCATCTGGAAGTCGGCACAGATGCGGCCGCCTTGAAAGAGGCTGATTTCGTCATCGTTGCGGTGCCGACGCCCGTCGATCAGGCACATCAGCCGGATTTCGGACCATTGATCGGTGCTTCGGAAGCCGTCGGCAGGAACCTCAAGCGCGGCGCGACGGTGGTCTTCGAATCGACGGTTTATCCCGGTGCAACCGAGGAAGTCTGCATCCCGATCATTGAGAAATATTCCTTGATGAAGTGGAAAGACGATTTTTTCGTCGGTTATTCGCCGGAGCGGATCAACCCTGGTGACAAGGAGCGGACGCTGACGAAAATCGTCAAAGTAGTTTCGGGTGATACCCCGGAAACGCTGCTGCAGGTCAGGAAGATCTATGGCAGCGTGATCACTGCTGGCGTATATCCGGCTTCAAGCATCAAGGTGGCGGAAGCCGCCAAGGTCATCGAGAACACGCAGCGGGACTTGAATATTGCCTTGATGAACGAGTTGGCCATCATTTTCGATCGCATTGGCATCGATACCCTGGAGGTGCTGGAAGCGGCCGGCAGCAAGTGGAATTTCCTGCCTTTCCGTCCAGGTCTCGTTGGCGGTCACTGTATTGGGGTCGATCCGTATTATCTGACGCACAAGGCGGAGATGCTCGGATATCACCCGGAGGTGATCAACGCCGGACGCAGAATCAATGACGGGATGGGCAAGTTCATTGCCGAACAGACGATCAAGCAGATGATCCGTAATGGCTGGCAGGTCAAGGGTGCGCCGATCATCGTGCTCGGACTGACCTTCAAGGAAGACTGCCCGGATCTCCGCAACTCCCGGGTTATCGACGTGATCCGGGAACTCGAATCCTATGGAGCGCAGGTACTGGTGCATGAACCGGTTGCCGACGCCGACGAGGCCCGGCATGAATATGGCGTCGAGCTGACGGCGTGGGAGCAGCTCCCGGTAGCCGGAGCGATTGTTGCGGCGGTTGCCCATCGCCAGTTCAAGGAGCGGCCACTCGCGAACTATGTCGGTAAACTGCAGCAGGGTGGCGTTCTGGCCGATGTGAAAAGCATGTTCAGTGAGGCCGAGCTGGTAGCGCAAGGAGTGACCGTGTGGCGTCTCTGATATTCCCTTCCTTGCCGGCTGCGCTGGTCGATCGGTTGTTGACAGAGCCAGCCTGTTGGCTGGTGACCGGCAGTGCCGGCTTCATCGGCTCACATCTGGTCGAGACCTTGCTCAAACTCGACCAGACGGTGATCGGCCTCGATAACTTCGCTACCGGTCATCGTCGCAATCTCGACGAGGTTCACTCGCAAGTGACGTCTGAGCAGTGGCTGCGTCACCGCTTCATCGAGGCGGACATCTGCGATCTGGATGCCTGCCGCGAGGCTTGCAGTACGGTCGATTTCGTGTTGCATCAGGCAGCATTGGGGTCGGTGCCACGATCGCTGGCCGATCCAGTGGTTACCAACGCGGCCAATGTCGACGGCTTTCTCAATATGTTGGTGGCGGCACGCGATGCTGGTGTCAAGCGATTCGTCTATGCCGCGTCGAGTTCGACCTACGGCGATCATCCGGCGCTGCCCAAAGTAGAAGACTGTATCGGTCGACCTTTGTCACCGTATGCCGTCAGCAAACTGGTGAATGAGCTTTATGCCGAGGTCTTTGCACGTTGTTATGGGTTTGCCTCAATCGGTTTGCGCTATTTCAACGTGTTTGGCGCCCGTCAGGACCCGGAAGGCGCTTATGCTGCGGTGATTCCACGCTGGACGCGCGCACTGTTGCGCGGCGAACAGGTGACCATCAATGGTGATGGTGAGACCAGCCGTGATTTCTGTTTTGTGGACAATGCCGTTCAGGCCAATCTCCTGGCCGCGACGACTGCAGATCCGGCGGCGCTGAATCAGGTCTATAACGTCGCGGTGGATGATCAGACCACGCTGAATCAGCTGTTCGAGATTCTGCGTGACGCCCTCCTGACTTTTCGGCCGGAGGTGCAGCAAATCCAGCCGGTGTACGCCGACTTTCGGCAAGGTGATGTACGCCATTCGCGGGCCGACATTACCAAAGCAGGGCGCCTGCTCCGTTACCTTCCCAGCCATCGGCTGGCAGAGGGCATCCAGGTGGCGATCCCGTGGTATGTATCACGCTTTGGAGTCGCTGACGGAGTCCATGGATGAGGTCTGTCTGGCAATGTCTGTCACTGCTGCATCGTGGCATTCTGGTTCACTGCGGCCTGCTGAGTCTCTTTGTCTCCGCTGCTGCCGCTGCTGCAGCGGACGTTCCGAGCGAGGCGGCTGCCGAGCGTCTGCTGGCTTTGCGCAAGGAAGCGCAGGCGCATGAACATGGAGAGGGGGTACCCAGGGATTATGCGCGGGCGGTCAAACTGTATTGCGATGGTGCCCGCATGGGTGATTCCGAGGCTCAATTCAGTCTTGGCTGGATGTACGCCAACGGGCGAGGTGTCGATCGAAACGATGCACTGGCGGCATACTTTTTCAGCCTGGCTGCCAAGCAGGGACATCTGCAGTCGCAGAAAATGCAGCGTTTTGTCGGCGACCCGACGTCAGATGTGCCGGATTGCATGCGCCTGCTGCCGCCTTTCGACGAGGGCACCGATGACATGCTGCCGCGCAACGAAGCGCAGAAAATGATCGTCGGTCTGGTGCACCAGTTGGCTCCCGAATACGGTGTCAGTCCGCGTCTGGCTCTGGCGGTGATTCGGACCGAATCCAACTTCAACGCCGGAGCTCTGTCGAGCAAGAATGCACAAGGACTGATGCAGTTGATTCCCGATACTTCGGCACGCTTCAACGTCAAGAATCCCTTTAATCCTGAGCAGAACCTGCGCGGCGGTCTGGCCTATTTACGGTGGTTGCTGGCCTATTTTGAAGGCGATGTCAGTCTGGTAGCGGCTGCCTATAATGCCGGTGAAGGAGCGGTCAACCGTTACCGAGGCGTTCCCCCTTATGCCGAGACACGAGGTTACGTGCAGCGGATCATCAGCCTCTTCAAACGCGACGACCATCCCTATGATGCCAGGATTACGACGCCTTCGCCGGAGTTGCCGCGGATTCGCCTGAGCAAGGGAGCTTAGGGATGAGAGTCTGCTCCTGGCCGATCTGTGGGGGCGCTTACCGGCGTACTGCGGACGTTATGCGGTGGCTGGTAACTTGTGTGCTAATCCCTGGCTTGCTGTGGGGTGCCGGACCCGCCTTGGCAGATTTGCCCGAGCTGATCGAACGGGTCAAGCCTTCCGTGGTGGTCATTGGTACCCTTCAGCGCACGCGTAGTCCGCAATTCGTGATGCGCGGTACCGGTTTTGTTGTCGGGGACGGTTACGAGGTGGCGACCAATGCGCATGTGATTCAGGAAGAACTCAATGAGGCCGCAGGCGAAACGTTGGCGATCGTCTTCCGTTCGGCTACCGCCGCAGCCCAGCAACGCTTGGCGAAGGTGATCCGAGTCGACAAGGCGCACGATCTGGCCCTGTTGCGTATCGAAGGTCAGGCCTTGCCGGCGCTCATCCTGCACGATTTGGAGTCGGTCAGGGAAGGGCAGTCGGTTGCTTTTACCGGTTTTCCGATCGGCGGGGCATTGGGGCTGTCGCCAGTCACCCACCGCGGCATCATCTCGTCGATTACTCCGATTGTGCTGCCCAGTGCGAATGCACGACAGCTCAACGCCAGGGTCGTGCAGCAGATTAGGAGCGGCAGCTTTGACATTTATCAGCTTGACGCAACCGCCTATCCCGGCAACAGTGGTGGCCCGCTGTATGAAACGAGTCGGGGCGAGGTGATCGGCATCATCAACATGGTATTCGTCAAGGAAAGCAAGGAGTCGGTCCTCAGCAAACCGTCGGGAATCAGCTTCGCCATCCCTGTGCGCTACCTGCGCGAGTTGATGGCGCAGAATCACTGATCTTCGACTGTTCGTGTCATTGGCGTGCATGGCGATAGATATCCATGATCAGCAAATTGACTATGAAGAGATCAGTGTCTCGCAACCTTTGAGTAGATATACGCGCATCCGGCCTTTGCCCTTGACTGCAATTTCGCCACGATCTTCACAGATAAAGTTACTTGGCAGCAAGGCGTGCGTCGCGTCGCTGATCTGGATCTCGCCGGATATCCCCTGCGATTCCATGCGGGCGGCGATATTGACCGTATCTCCCCAGAGGTCGTAGATGAAGCGCTTCTTCCCGATCACGCCAGCCACGACTGCTCCCGAATTGATGCCGATACGGATCTCCAGCCCAGGGAATTCCTTAATTGCCGTCTGCATTCTCAAAGCCAGCTTTGCGGCTGCGATGGCGTGATCGGGGCGCGCAACGGGAATACCCGCTGCGACCATGTACGCATCGCCAATCGTCTTGATCTTTTCCAGCCCGCTTTGCTCGGTCAGATCATCGAAGCGTGTAAAGATGGCGTCCAGGAGACCAACGACGTTGGGCACTGATTCGGACAACGCAGTGTAGCCCACGATGTCCGCAAAGAGCACGCTGCATTCCCCGAAGGCATCGGCGAAGGTGCGTCCCTCGCGGCGCAAGCGCTGGCTGATCGTCAGTGGCAGCATGTTTTCAAGAAGTGCTTCCATACGCGCATTGGCACCCGCGAGTTGCTTCTCGGCTTCGGCCAGATCGGCCACAAAAAGCCGGGCTACCCAGATCAGCGAAGCAAAATTCGCCAGCGAGAGAATCCAGCGGCCCGTCCCCTGAGCGTCGGGCGGGTAGGCAAGGCCCAGTGCTGGCCAGGTCAGCAAACCCAGTTCGACGGAAACGAAGATCATTAGGTGATTTCCTCATTTT
>NZ_JDST02000021.1:0-32646 GCF_000584975.1 Candidatus Accumulibacter cognatus
GTAGGTTGGGCTGAGCTTGCGAAGCCCAACACTGCAAACCCGGAGCGAGAAGGATGGGAACAGAAGAATGCTGGTTGTTGGGCTTTGCAGGCTCAGCCCAACCTACACGCCTACACGCCACATGGGATGGAGCCAACCGCATGGACTTGCCGAAAACCCTGGACCAGACGCGACGTCCTGCCGGTACGGCTTGCCGTGCCGGCGAACCGCAAGGCGCCTGGGGCGCCGGTAGGCGAGAACGGCGGATGCCGGCGCCGACAGCCCCCAGGTTCGCCGACTCCGTGTACCGCCCGGCTGCCCGATGAAGCGCGACGCGCTTGCGGTCGGTACGCCTTTCCCGTCCGAAGACGAGCGGCGTCCGCCCGTGTTGCCGCCGGCCGGCGCGCTTGCCTGGGGCGACGACGCCTGCGGGCTGTGGATCGACGTCGACCTGGCTGGCGTCGTGCAGCGTTTTCGCTGGATCGAACCCGGCGAGTTCATGATGGGCTCGCCGGACGACGAGCCGGAACGAGAGAAAGACGAAGGGCCACGCCATCGCGTGCGCTTGACCACCGGCTTCTGGCTTGCCGACACTGCCTGCACGCAGGCGCTGTGGATGGCGGTTATGGGCGGGGAAAATCCGGGCCGTTTCCAGAAAGACGCGCGCAACCCGGTCGAGAACGTGTCGTGGGATGAGGTCAGTGGCTTCCTGGGCCGTCTCGCTTCGCTCGTGCCGGGGATCGTTGCGGAATTGCCGACCGAGGCCGAGTGGGAATACGCGTGTCGGGCGGGCAGCGAAACGCCGTTCCATTTCGGCGCGACGATCACTCCGGAGCGGGCCAATTACGATGGCAATTACCCTTATGCAGGCGGCAGCAAAGGCAAAAACCGGAAGACGACGGTTCAGGTCAAATCGTTTCCGCCCAACGACTGGGGTCTCTACGAGATGCACGGCAACGTCTGGGAGTGGTGCGCCGACGGGATGCGGACTTATGACGGCACGGAGCAGGAGAATCCGCGTGGCCCCGAGGGGCTTGCCCCCCGCGTCGTGCGCGGCGGCTCCTGGCTCAACGACGCCGGGGATGCCCGCTCAGCGATCCGCGACGCCTTCGCGCCCGACTTCGCCATCCAGTTCATCGGTTTCCGCTTTGCCCTGAGGTCCACCAGCCAGGAGCAGGAGGCAAGCCGGGTCACGCGTCCCGCGTGACCCGGCCGGTGATTCTTTCTGCAGGCGCTGGCCCGAATGTGCAGGTCGCGTATGCGACGCAAGGCTTTCTCCCCTGCAGGGCTCGGTTTCCCTGGGGGCAGGGGGTCGAAAAACAAGCCGCATCAGCCGGGCATTGCCCTGGCGCGTCGTCTTGAATCAGCCCCGGTCTCGCACAGGCTTGCATCCCGGCGCAGATCGCGGAAAATGCCGGGGTCGCCACCGACCATGTTCGGCAGGCTCCCCCGTCAGAGAGGTGGCAGATCTTGCCTGCAACAAATCCATCCGGCCGTATCGAAGAGGACGGACTCCTGCAGCCCGAACAGGAGGCCAATCCCCCGACCCAGGCCGGTGAAACGCTGATCAGTGTCATCATTCCGACCTATAACTACGCGCATCTGCTGCCGCGAGCGCTCGCTTCGGTGTTCGTGCAGATGGCCGCCGATGTCGAACTGATCGTCGTCGATGACGGCTCGACCGATGCCACCCCCGAGGTTCTGGCAAGCCATGCCGCTCGCTACCCGCAGTTGCAGATCCTCGCGCAGCTCAATGCCGGTGCCGCAGCGGCGCGCAATCACGGGATTCGTGCGGCACGCGGTCGTTATGCGCTGCTGCTCGACGCGGACGACGAGTTGCTGCCGGGTGCGCTGGCGTGTCTGCGCACGCTGCTGGCAAAGCATCCGGCGGCGGGCATGCTGCTCGGCGCACAGGTTTCGGTTTACCCGGACGGTCGCCAGCGCCTGCGCCTGCCGAAGCCGGTGCCGCCTGCTTCCGCACGTGAACTGGCCAAACGCTATCTGCTCGAAAAGCGCGTGTCGATTTCGCATGGCTGTTCGCTGTTTCGCCGCGATCTGCTCCTGCAAAGACCCTACCCGGAAAACCTGCGCGGCGGTGAAGACGTTGCGGTTTTCGCGCATCTTCTGGTCAGCGCCCCGGTCGTCGTCACCTGTGAACCGCTGGCGCGCATCCACAAACACCCGGACAGCCTGCGCCACCAGCGCGATGATGAAGAAGAGCGCGCGCGCGCGATGGTCTCCGAAGTCTTTGCCGGGCTGCCTCCCGAATGTCAATCGCTGCGCCGACGTTACCAGGCGCAGCGCTATCTGTCCCTGTTTCGCACCGCCCTGCTGGCTGGCGAGCGCTCGACGGCCAGGCACTATTACCGTGATGCCTTTCGCCTGAGTCCCTGGCAGGCCCTGCGTGGGCGCCACCTGCGCAAGGCTCTGCGCTTGCTGGCAGGGCTGTGAGGAGTGTCCTCTATGTACTTGAACTGGTTGAGGGCTGATGGGGTGACCGCGCTGCCGCGGGTTTCGCCAGCGCAGCTCGCGTTTTTCGGCAGCTTGCTGCTTTCGCTGCTTGCCGTTGCCGGCACGGTGACCCTTGCCAAGGACGCGGCGCGTTACCTGTATGTCAGCCAGCAGATTGTCGAGCAGGGCCCGCGAGTGGCCTTCGAGCTGTTCAGCTGGCCCTGGTTTTCCCTGTTGCTGGCGGCGACGCAGCGGCTCTTGGGCATTTCGCTGGAACTTGCGGCCTACCTGTGGTGCGCTTTCCTGATGGCGGGGACCTGCGCCCTGCTGGTGGCGATCACGCAACGCTTCGTGATCGGCAGCGGCTATTGGGCTTGCCTGGTGGTGTTGTCGATTCCTGCCTTCAACCACTTGCGCTACGACATCATCCGGGAGTTCGGATTCTGGTTTTTCTGTACCCTGGCGCTGTGGCTGGCGCTGCGCTGGCTGGAACGCGCCGGCTGGCTGCGCGCGCTGCTGCTGCAACTGGCCATCGTCGCCGCGGTGCTGTTTCGCATCGAGGCGGTTCTCCTTTATCCGGCGCTGGTGCTTTGCCTGCTGGCCGATCTGAAAACACGCCAGGCCTGGATACGGCTGCTGCAGATCAATCTCCTGCCGCTGGCCGGACTGCTGGTCGCGGTGGTCTGGCTGCTTTCCGGGCATGCGCTTGCGCAGGAACGTGTCGACTACGTCCTGTCTCTGGTGAGTCCACAGAATTTCCTGGCGCGCTTCGATCTGATGGCCAGCAGGTTTGCCGAAGTGGCTCTGGCGAAGTACTCTGCAGATGATGCCCGGCGCATCGTCTTCTTCGGTTTGTTGCTGACTTTGATCAGCAAGTTTGTCGCGCTCTGCGGGCCTTTCGCCCTGACCCTGCTGTATCGGCCGGGCTGGCGTGGCGTCGGCGAGTTCTGGCACAAGCTCAGGCCGATGGCCTGGGCCTGGCTCATTTATTTTGGCCTGCTGCTGATCTTCTTCGTACAGGAGCGATTCATCAACTCGCGTTACGTCAGCTTCCTGAATCTGCTGGCCGTTCCCTTGCTGACCGTGTTCGTGGTGTCTTTTGCCAGGGATTTCCCACGCCTTGCGAAAATCCTCGTGGCCGTGTCCCTGATGGTGATGTTGCAGAACGTCGTTTCGTTTGCCCCGAAGAAAACGCATTACCTCGAAGCCGGCGCCTGGCTATCGCAACACACCCATCCCGCTGATGCGATATTCTATGAGGACTCACGGCTGGCCTATTACGCGGGCCGGGGCTATCCCTACATGCCGTTCGATCGCGAACAGGCGATGAGTGCCGAGCAGGCTCCGAACTTCCGCTATTTCGTCCTCATCGACAAGCCCGGAGACGCCGCGCTGCAACGCTGGATGGCGCAGCAACACAAGCAGGTGCTGAGCCGGTTCGCAAATCGCAAGGGCGATGCCGTCCTGGTGATCGGCGATTGAGGGCGGTCCGGCGGACGACTGCGTGGCGCATACGTCGCCCGCCAATACTCAGCGTTCGCTGTGCGCTTCCTCCTGCAGCGTCGGGTAATCAATGTAGCCCTGCGCACCCCCCTTGTAAATCGTCGACGCGTTCCAGTGCGCCAGTGGCGCGCCGATGCGCAAGCGTTCGACGAGGTCAGGGTTGGCGATGAAGTGTTTGCCAAAGGCGATCAGGTCGCCACAGTCGTTTCGCAGCGCAGCTTCTGCCCGCTCGCGGTCGAAGCCGCCACAGAGAATCATCGTGCCGGAATAGCAGGCGCGCAAGTGCTGGAGCAGATCGCTCTGTGGATCGTGTATCCAGTTCCCCGACTGGTCATAGACGTGCAGATAGCGGATACCCAGCTGGTCCAGCTGACAGGCCAGATAACCATAGGTGAACAATGGCGCCGGGTCCGGTTGCATTTCGTGCGCTGTCCCCAGCGGCGAGATGCGAACCCCGACGCGCTCGCTGCCGATGGCCTCGGCGACCGCAGCCGTGGTTTCCAGGAGAAATCGCCAACGTTTGTGAGTGGCGCCACCATAGGCGTCGGCACGGTCGTTCAGATAAGGGCAGCGGAACTGATCGAACAGATAACCGTTCGCGGCATGGATCTCGACGCCGTCGAAGCCCGCCGCCATCGCGTTCCGTGCAGCACGGGCAAAGTCCACGACGATTGCCCTGACTTCCTCGGTCCGCAGCGCGCGCGGTGGATCGCAGGGCTGCAGCACCGGCTCCTTGCCGCCATCGAGGACCGGCACCCGGTCGTTGTGCAGCGCGATCGTACTTGGGCCCACGGGTGGCGAAGCGTCGGCGCGCAGGCCGCAATGACCGACGCGTCCGACGTGCCAGAGCTGCAGGTAGATACGCCCGCCCTGATCATGCACCGCCGTGGTGACTTGTCGCCAGCCAGCGATCTGGGCGGTACTGTAAATCCCCGGCGTGCAGGCGCAACCGCGTGCCTGCGGCGACACCGGCGTTCCCTCGGCGATGATCAGGCCTGCCGAGGCACGCTGTGCGTAGTACCTGGCGGTCATTGCGGATGCTGCAAGCTGTGAGTCTGTGGCGCGGTTGCGATTCATCGGCGCCATCACGATACGGTTCGGCAGCACCAGGCTGGCGAGCGAATAGCGAGAAAATAATTTCCTGGACATGTTTGATGTACCTCCAATGGGAGCCTTTGCACCGTATGGAGCAAATTCCGCGCCATTGAATCGATCCGCTGCCAGGCGCGGGAGCTTCCAAGATGCATTGCGCAGGAATCATGACGCCCCGAGGTTTCGGATGGATGGCTGCGGCGGGTACTGAAGGTGACCTCGGAAGCGTGGGTTCCGCAACTTGTTTGGTCTACGACAAAGAGGGCGGCGCTTCAGAAACCCCAGATCTGGTTGACGCGGACGAAGCCTGTCTGTCCCTCGCGATGGCGCACCTTGACCCAGCCGCCGGGAGAAGTTTCGAGATACTCAAGAGAAACGTTCTTTTCCGCTTCGAAGACGAGGGCTGCGGCCTCGTCGGCATTTTGCCGGACCTGGGCGCGCGCAACCGTGACGATGACCGAACGCCGCTTGACGAGGGCCGCAGCCTCGATCCACGCCAACCCGCCGTCGGCATCGCGTACCTTCGACCATCCCTCGAGGTTGACCACCAACTCGACTGGCGTGCCCCGCCTGATCACGAAAAGCTTGCTGCCTCTTAGCGATGGCGCATCGTAGAGCACCGTCGCAATGTTGACGGTTCGATATTCAATCGCTAGTGCCGGTACGGCAAGTCCTGCGCCCAGCAGCAAGCCCAGCAGCCGCTTCATCGACGCTCCTTACTGGATCGTGGCGGCGCTCGCTGCATCCTTCGCGGCTTCCTGTTGCTGCAAACGAGACAGGTACAGAGCCTCGAAATTGACCGGCTGCAACAGGACCGGCGGGAAACCGGCGCGGATCACGGCATCGGAAACGACTTCGCGAGCGTAGGGGAAAAGAATGTTGGGGCAGGCAATCGACAGCAGGGGTTCCATGTTCTCGTTGGGAACGTTCTGGATGCGGAAGATGCCGGCCTGACCCACCTCGACAAGAAACACCGTCTTCTCTTCGATTTTGGAGGTCACGGTGGTTGTCAAGGTCACTTCGAAGACGCCCTCTCCGATACCCTGGGCATTGGTCTGTAACTGGATGCTGACCTTGGGAGCTTCGCGCTCAAGAAAAATCTGTGGCGCATTGGGTACTTCAACGGACAAATCCTTGATGTAGAGCTTTTCGATCGCAAAGACCGGGTTGTCTTGCGCGGGAGTTTCCTGTTCGCTCATGGTAATTCTCTAACCTTTGTCGTGAGATGGGTGGGTAAAGCTCGGGGAAATGGGTGTCAGATGCCTTCACCCGCAAGTAAGGGCGTCAATTTGCCCGCACGGTCGAGTGCAATGAGTTCGTCGGAACCTCCGACATGCGTTTCGCCAATGTAAATCTGTGGAACGGTGCGCCTGGCCGTCCTTTCCAGCATTTCGGCACGGCGCTTGGGATCAAGATCGATACGCACTTTCTCGATGTCCACGACGCCACGGGCACGCAACAGTTGTTCGGCGCGAATGCAGTAGGGACAAACGGCCGTCGAGTACATCAGCACACGCGGCATGGCGGTCATTTGCGAGCTCCTTTCTTGAGCGGCAGACCGGCCTCGACCCACGCCACCGTACCGCCTGCGAGCGAGTGCACCTTGGAGAAACCAAGCTTGGCCAGTGTCGAGCAGGCAGCGGAAGAACGGGCGCCGGACTGGCAGACCAGGATCACCGGCGTGTCCTTGAACTGTTCCAGTTCGCCGGCACGTTCCGCGAGTGATTCCGAAGGAATATTGCGCGAGTCGCTGAGGTGCCCGGAAACGTACTCATTGGGCTCGCGAATGTCGATCAGCTGTGCATTCTCGCGGTTGATCAGCAGGGTGGCCTGCGTCGGCGTGAGCGAGTTCGCGCTTCCGGGACGACGCACCGAAAGCGCCAGCAGCATCGCGCCACTGACCACGGCAACGGTCACCAGTAAAATGTTCTGTTGAATGAATTCCAACTGAAACTCCAGAAACTGACAGGTCCAAATAGAAGAAACCAGCAAAACAAGGCAGGAAAAGCATGGGCGTGCGTCGCTGGCGTGACCATTGCCTCATTTTGCTTCAATCTCCGCAAAAAACCTCGCGCATCATGCCAATCAACTGCAGTGTGCGGGCGTCGCCGACACGATAGTAAACCCGATTGGCGTCCTTGCGCGCGAGCAGAACGCCCTTTTCACGAAGGATGGCAAGGTGCTGGGAAATGTTGCTTTGCGAAGTGCCTACCGCTTCGACGATCTCTTGTACACAAATATCCTGATCGCCAATCACGCACAGTATCTTGAGGCGCAATGGATGTGATATCGACTTCAGCGCACGTGCCGCCTGCTCAATATGTTCCTGCTTGTCGATGATACTGGTCCGGATAGGCACGATATGACCGACTCTTCAATTATCATATAATCGGCTATTATAGAGCAAAACCCTGACTGCTGGAGAACACCGCCAATCCTGGGCAGCGTGACAAAAATCACCCCTGGAAGGTTATTGCAAACTTGCCCGGGTTTCAGCATGGCATGTGCCGCTCATTGACGAGAAAGCATTCATTTCCCTCCTGCACCATCGCTCGCGGCGAAACAAGGTCGACCGTCGTCACGGCCGATGCCGGGCGGACTGCAATGCATCCCTGGCGCTGGCTGCCCGTCGCAGTGCTGATCATGTCTGCACTGCTGGCGTTCGGTGGAACCGCCAGCAGCGGCCAGAACGTCAGGGAGACGGCTGCGGCGTCGCTGAGCGAAGTCGCAGAACGTCAGGACGACCTGAAATCGCTGCGTTCCCAGATCGATACGCTGCGCAAGGAAATGGCCAGCGCCGAAGGATCGCGCCGAGATGCCATCGATCAGTTGCAGGATGTCGAGCGGGCCATCTCGTCCACCCAGCGCGAACTGCACGGGTTGACGGCACAGATCGACAAGCTGCAGGCCAAGTTGCAGGATCTCGGTAGCCAGTCTCGAGAACTCGAAAGGACGCTGAGCATACAGCAGACGCAACTGGAAAAGCTGCTCTACCGGCAATACCTGCGCGGCACCCCGGACCCTTTGCGACTGTTTCTCAACGGGGGCGACCCCAATCAGCTGGCTCGCGATTTCCACTATCTCGAGGCCATTGGCCGGGCGCGCGGACAGATTCTGCGCGAGGTCGAGGCTACCCTGCAACGCAAGCAGACGATCGTTTCCGAGACCCGCCAGCAGACCGCGCTATTATCCGCCAGCGAGGCCCGGCAGAAGGAAGAACATGCCAGACTGCTTGCCCAGCGCCAGCAGCGCCAGGCGATGCTTGACAAGATATCAACGCAAATCGCGGTACAGCGACGCGAGATCGGCAATCTGCAACGCGACGAAAAACGCCTGACGGAACTCGTCGACCGACTGTCGAAAATCATCGCTGCCAGGGCAGCCGAAGCGCGGGAGGCTCGCCGGGAAGCGCTGCGGGCAGCGCATCGGCGCGAGTCGCCGCGGCAGGGGGCGCCCCAGGAGAAGCTGTCGCGAACACCGCCAGCCAACCAGGAGATGTCTGCGCGTGCCGGGCCGCCCGCAGATGAAGATCCGGCAGGCGGCGCAGCAGCGCCGGAGGTCCGCGCCGAGAATCCACCGCCGGTCGCCGATAGGCTTGCCAGCATGAAAGGGCAACTGCGACTGCCGACGCGCGGCTCGATCAGCAATCGATTTGGCGCTCCGCGACAGGAGGGCAGCACCTGGAAAGGTCTGTTCATTCTTGCCAGCGCCGGCAGCGAGGTCCGGAGCATCGCTGCCGGGCGGGTGGTTTTTGCCGAGTGGATGCGCGGCTTTGGCAATTTGCTGATCATTGACCATGGCGGCGGTTATCTGTCGATCTATGCCAACAACGATGCGCTGCGCAAACAGGTCGGCGACGAGGTGCAGAACGGCGAAGCGATCGCCACAGTGGGCAACAGCGGTGGGAATCCTGAATCCGGTTTATACTTTGAGCTTCGTCACCAAGGGAAACCGCTCAATCCGCTGGTTTGGGTTAGCCCGAAATGAGGTGCAGACTGGAGTGAGACAAATGGGTAAGTTGAAACAGGCCGGGCTGGTTTGTGCCGGGGTCGTGGGTGGCGTTCTGATCAGCCTGCAGTTTTCGGCGATTGCCGACAAGGAGATGCGCGCCAGTCTGCCTGTTGAGGAACTGCGCACGTTTGCCGAGGTGTTCAATGCCATCAAGACCGGCTATGTCGAGCCGGTGGACGACAAGAAGCTGATTACACATGCCATCAGCGGCATGCTCTCCAACCTCGATCCGCACTCGAGTTACCTGGATGCCGACGCCTTCAAGGATCTGCAGGTCGGCACACAAGGAGAGTTCGGCGGCATCGGCATCGAAGTGGGCATGGAAGACGGTCTGGTCAAGGTGATCTCGCCGATTGAAGACACCCCTGCCTATCGCGCCGGGGTGAAACCCGGCGACCTGATTTTCAAGATCGACGACACCTTGGTCAAGGGGCTGACCCTGAGCGAAGCGGTCAAGCGCATGCGCGGCAAGCCGAAATCCCAGATCAGGCTGTCGATCATCCGCAAGGGTGAAGCCAAACCGCTGGACATCACGCTGGTGCGCGAAGTGATCAAGGTCCAGAGCGTCAAGTCGAAACTCCTCGAGGGCGGCTATGGTTATCTGCGCATCACTTCTTTTCAGGAGAATACCGGCGCCGCAGTGGTGAAGCATCTGGGTGATCTATTCAAGCCTGGTTCACTGAAGGGCCTGGTACTCGATCTGCGCAATGATCCCGGCGGTCTGCTCAACAGCGCAGTCGGCGTCTCGGCGGCCTTCCTGCCTCCGGATATCCTGGTCACCTCGACCGATGGACGCACCCCCGATGCCAAGCACCGCTTTTCCGCCTCGCCAGCAGACTATCTGCGCGGCAGCCGCGAAGATTACATCAAGGCATTGCCATCCGATGCACGCAAAGTGCCGATGGTGGTGCTGGTCAATGGGGGCTCTGCTTCGGCTTCCGAAATCGTCGCTGGTGCGCTGCAGGACCACAAACGCGCGATCATCCTCGGCACCACGACTTTCGGCAAAGGCTCCGTGCAAACCGTCCTGCCATTGCCCGGGAACACCGCGATCAAGCTGACGACCGCTCGCTACTTCACCCCGTCGGGTCGTTCAATCCAGGCTAAAGGCATCGTGCCGGACATCGTCGTCGAGGAGAACGCCAACGGCAGCTCAACCGAACGTTTGCGGGAAGCCAACCTCGAGCATCACCTCGACAACAACAAGGAACCTGCCCCGGCGATCAAGGAGACTCCCGCCAAGCCGCCCATCAAGGCCGCACCGGTCAAGACGAGAAGCGGCGCGGTGAAAGACGAGCCCGATGAGTCTTCCGAGCTTCCGAGCCGTGAAATTGCTTCGAAAAAGGACTATCAGTTGAACCAGGCGCTGAATCTTCTCAAGGGGATGCAGATCATGCAGAGCCAGCGGTGAACCCGTCTTGCGGAGTGGAGAAAGTGAAACGACCAGAAGCGACCGCGCACAAGGCGATAGCGATCCGTAAACAGCGGAATATCCTGTTTGCCAAGTTCCCGCCAGGTCAGGTACCCGAAGCCAGCGACTTTCTCGGCAGGCTGGAGGACCTGGAAATTGAACGGCGTGAACAGCAGCGTGCACTTGGCGTCGCCTATGATCTCCGCTGCCACTGCCTGCAGGAACTCGAAGGCACCCTCGAAGACCAGGGCTACCATCTCGACAACACGCTGATGAGCAAGATGATGCGCGCACTGATCTACTACGTCGAGGAAACGCAACTGCACAACCTCGAAACCCCCGAGCGGCCGCTCAAACGCTCGCAGTCGGAGGCCTATACCCACGCCTGGGAACGTCATCCGCACGGCGACCACGACGATACCCCGCCGGAGTGGCGCGAATACAAGTAAGGCCTGGTCGATGGACGACGGACAGTTGCTGCGCTACAGCCGGCATATCCTGCTGGAGGAGATCGGCGTCGAAGGGCAGCAGCGGATACTCGATGCGAAAGTGCTGATCGTCGGTGCCGGCGGGCTGGGTTCACCGGCTGCGCTTTACCTCGCGGCGGCCGGCATTGGGCGAATCACTCTCGCCGACGGCGATACGGTGGACCTCACCAACCTGCAGCGCCAGATTCTCCATACGCAGGAGCGCATCGGTCAGCCGAAGGCCCTCTCCGGACAGGCCGCATTACAGGGTGTCAATCCTGAAGTGGTGGTCGAAGCGATCAGCACCCGCCTGGCCGGTGCAGCGCTGCAGGAGCTGGTCGCCAATGCGGACGTGGTTCTCGATTGCTGCGACAATTTTGCCACCCGACACGAGGTCAACCGGGCCTGCGTCAGGCACCGTAAGGCGCTGGTTTCTGGCGCGGCGATCCGCTTCGCCGGACAGCTTGCGGTATTCGATAGCGGTCGCGATCGCACTCCCTGCTACCACTGCCTGTTTCCCGAAGCAGATGAGGTCGAGGAGGAACGCTGCGCGACGATGGGGGTATTCGCGCCGCTTACCGGCATCATCGGCACGATGCAGGCAGCCGAAGCCCTCAAGCTGATCACCGGATCCGGCGAGGTGGTGCTGGGACGTCTCTGGCTACTCGATGGCCTGTCGATGGAATGGCGCAGCATCCGGTTCGGACGGGACCCGGAGTGTCCGGTATGTGCCGGGCTCAACTGAATCGGGCGAGCAGGCGCAGGTCGGAACCCAGCGAACGGACGTCACGAATCGCGAGTGTGCGCCGGGCGGCCAGCGATTCGAGCGCCGGCAGGTCGAACATGCCGCGTGCCACCTCCCCGATCAGACAGGGTGCGAGATAAAGCAGCAGTTCATCGACCAGACCCGCACGCAGCAGCGAGCCACTGAGTCCGACACCGGCCTCGGCATGCACTTCGTTGATGCCACGCCGGGCGAGCTCGTTGAGCAGAGCCGGCAGATCCACCTGTCCATCGGGACCGGGCAGCAGAACGACTTCGGCGCCGCGCTGTTGCAGAGCAGCGATCCTGGCAGGTTCATCGACAGCGGCGGCGACCAGAACCGTGCCATCGCCGAGCACTCTGGCGTCGAGCGGCAGTTCGAGGCGGCTGTCAACGACCACCTTCAAGGGCTGACGCAATGCCCCGACCAGGTTGTCCACCCCGCGCACATTGAGTTGTGGATTGTCGTGACGGATCGTGCCGATACCGGTCAAGATCGCGCAGGCGCGCGCTCGCCAGCGATGGCCATCCTGCCGTGCCGCTGGGCCGGTCAGCCACTGGCTGGCACCATTCTGCAGCGCCGTCCTGCCATCGAGGCTGGCCGCCAGCTTCAGCCGCAGCCATGGCCGGGAACGTGTCATGCGTGCGACGAAACCGATATTGATCTCGTGCGCCTCGACAGCCAGCAAGCCACATTCGGCCAGCAGTCCGGCCGCGCGCAGGCTGGCCAGCCCCTGCCCGGCGACCAGCGGATTGGGGTCCTGCATCGCGGCGACCACTCTGGTCACCCCGGCGGCCAGCAGGGCAGCGGTGCAGGGAGGCGTTCGGCCGTGGTGACTGCAGGGTTCGAGGGTGACATACGCGGTCGCTCCGCGCGCTTTCTCGCCAGCGGCCTGCAAGGCGTGAACTTCGGCATGCTCCGCCCCGGCTCGCACATGCCAGCCTTCACCGACAACCTGTCCGGCGTTAACGATGACACAGCCGACGCGCGGATTGGGCGTCGTGGTGTACAGGCCGCGCTCGGCAAGACGAAGCGCAAGCGCCATGCATTGGTGATCCGCCGCGCTGAACGCCGGTGCCATCAACGGCCGAGTGGTTGCGTAGGATGCGGCACTTCGGGGGAAACCTCGCGAATGACCTTGGAGAACTCGTCTACGTCCTCGAAATTCCGATACACCGAGGCAAAGCGGACGTAGGCGACCTTGTCGAGTTTCTTCAGCTCGCGCATGACCATTTCACCCAGTTTCTCCGAGGCCAGTTCGCGCTCGCCCAGCGCCAGCAGTTTTTCCTCGATGCGGGCAATCGCCGCCTCGACGGCGTCGACGCTGACCGGTCGCTTGCGCAGCGCCAGCCAGAGACTGGCAGCAAGCTTCTCGCGGTCGAAATCGACCCGCGAGCCGTTCTTCTTGATGACTTGCGGCAGGCGCAGACCGGCCCGCTCATAAGTCGTGAAGCGCTTGTCGCAGGTCAGACAGCGCCGCCGCCGCCGCACGATGTCGCCGTCGTCGTTGATGCGGGTGTCGGCGACGGCGGTTTCGTCAGCGCCGCAGAACGGGCATTTCATCTCGCCAAGCCGCCATAGACCGGGAATTTCCGGCACAGCTTCAAGACATCGGCGCGCACTCTCGCCAGCACCTCGGCGTCGGTGGGCGCGTCGAGCACATCGGCGATCAGGTGGGCAACCTGCTCGGATTCGATCTCGGTGAAACCGCGCGTGGTCATCGCCGGCGAGCCGAGGCGGATACCCGAGGTCACGAAGGGCTTTTGGGGATCGTTCGGAATGGCATTCTTGTTGACCGTCATGTGTGCGGCGCCGAGCAGCGCCTCGGCTTCCTTGCCGGTGATGTTCTTGGCGCGCAGATCGACCAGAAAGACATGCGATTCGGTTCGACCCGAGACGATGCGCAGTCCCCGCTCATCTGCCAACACCCTTGATAGCACGCGAGCGTTGGCGACCACCTGTTCCTGGTAACGACGGAAAGCCGGCGTCAGGGCCTCCTTGAAGGCGACTGCCTTGGCAGCGATCACGTGCATCAGGGGGCCGCCCTGCAGACCGGGGAAAATTGCCGAATTGATCGCCTTTTCATGTTCGGCCTTCATCAGGATGACGCCGCCGCGCGGGCCGCGCAGCGTCTTGTGCGTCGTCGAGGTCACGACATCGGCGTAGGGCACCGGGTTGGGATAACAACCGGCAGCGATCAGGCCTGCGTAGTGCGCCATGTCGACCATGAAGATCGCGCCGATTTCCTTGGCAACGTTGGCAAAACGCTCGAAGTCGATATGCAGCGAGTACGCCGACGCGCCGGCGATCAGGATGCGCGGCTTGTGCTCGCGCGCCAGCGCTTCCATCTTCGCGTAGTCGATTGCTTCGTTCCGGTCGAGACCATAGGCCACGACCTTGAACCATTTGCCGGACATGTTGAGTGGCATGCCGTGCGTGAGATGGCCGCCTTCGGCCAGACTCATTCCCATGATGGTGTCGCCCGGTTTGGCAAAAGCCATCAGCACCGCCTGGTTGGCCTGCGACCCGGAATGGGCCTGAACGTTGGCGGCCTCGGCAGCAAACAGTTTCTTGAGGCGGTCGATGGCCAGTTGCTCGGCGTCGTCGACATGCTCGCAACCGCCGTAATAGCGCTTGCCGGGATAGCCTTCGGCATACTTGTTGGTCAGTTGAGAACCCTGTGCGGCCATCACCGCGCGGCTGACATAGTTTTCGGAGGCGATCAGCTCGATATGCTCTTCCTGACGCTGATTTTCGTTCTCGATGACCCTCCAGAGCTCGGGATCCACTTTCGCCAGGGTGTCTTTTTCGGAAAACATGATGCGCCTCTCAAGCCTTGAAAAGGCTTGAATTGTAGCATGCGTGGCGGTTCCCGGACTTGGCCGGTAAGCACAGGGAGGCATGACTGCGCCAACCCCGACGCTTGCCCATCCGTGCGGGCCTGCCTATGGCCGGCTTGCACTCAAGGCAGCCACGTCATCGCAGGTTTCACTGACCGGGGTGACGGTGACGGCGACGTCGAGTTCATGCGCGTCACCACCGAGAATGACGCCACGTAGCGGAGAGACGTCGGCAAAATCCCGTCCCCAGGCGAGCGTGATGTGCTGCGTGTCGGGTAACAGGTTGTTGGTCGGGTCGAAGTCCACCCAGCGCCCGCCTTCGAGTCCCGGGCAATACACTGAAACCCATGCGTGCGAAGCATCGGCGCCTACCATGCGCGGCTTCCCCGGTGGCGGATGGGTGAGCAGGTAGCCGCTGACGTAACGCGCGGCGATACCCTGCGAACGCAGGCAGGATAGCATCAGGTGTGCGAAGTCCTGACAGACGCCGCGTTTGTCGGCCAGTACCTCAAGAACCGGGGTGGCGACGGTCGTTGCCTCGGGGTCGAACTCGAACTCGTTGTAGATGCGGCTCATCAGCGCTTGCACCGCTTCCAGTACGGGTCGACCGGGAGTGAAGCAGGGCCTGGCATAAGCGGCAAACTCTCGCTTGACGCGTACATAGGGCGATTCGAACTGGAAACAGCTGGCTTCGAGCAGAACGGGACGAGCACCGTAGGCGAGTGCATCGCGCACCGTTTCCCACGCCGGAGAAGCGCGCAGGTAGTGGGGCGATGCCGGTTGCGGCGGCCTGGCTTGGCCCGCATTCGTGGCCGCTTTCCCCATCAGGGCAGCCAGTGCGTCAAGCGGCAAGTGCGGAAGTACCTCGATGGTGCTCTCAGCCCGGACGCTGAGGGTGTCGTGAGGAAATTCGATCGCAAGCTCCCGCACCGGATTGCCAAAGCAATCGTAGCGCTCGCGCTCAGCAGTCACTTCGGGAGTCACATTGATCTGATGCGCCAGGCAGCGTTGCCAGGCGCAATCGCGCGGGGTCAGATGCAGGAGCTGGCGCGAAAGCGATACCGGGCTGTCGTAGCTGTAGATCGTTTCGTGAACAATGTGATAACGGGCGGCGTTCGGGGACACGGCGATTAAGAGGCGAGGGTGGGCCGACTGACATCGCCGACATGACTGAAATAGCGCATTGCCAGGCGATCCGAAAGCGTTGCCGCAGCGAGTGACACTTCGCCGAGGATCGCTGCCAGGGCGAGGCAGGGATCGCAGGCACGACAGTCGCTGAAGCTTTGCCCCTCGAAACGCCCGAGGTCGAAACCCTGCAGGCATGCCAGTTCTTGCCGCAGTGCCAGGTCACGCGGACCTCCGAGCAGGCGCGCCAGGTTGTCGAGGTAACGGATGAGGATCTGCAATTGAAAGGCCACCGAATGCGGGTTGCCCTCGTCGAAAACGATCAGGTCGAGGGTCGGCAGGATCTGTGGCTGGGTCATGTAGCGCGAACGATAGGTGATGATGCTGTCGGTCAGTTCGAGCAGCCATTCCAGGCTGCCGGAAGCACGCGTCGAGTCCAGGAGCAGGAATTGCGCGACGGCGTTGGCAAGGAAAACGAGTCTTTCAATTCGCCTGCCGATGATCAGAAAACGCCAGCCGTCGTCACGGGTCATGTTGTCCATTGCAAAACCGGCCAGCGAGGAGGAAACGAGCAGAACCTGGTCGAGGAAGGCCAGTACCTCGCTGAGCTCGGGTTGGCTGACCTCGGCCACGATTTTTCCGTAGCGTTGCAATTGTTGTTGCAGGCGATTGATCGCATGCCAGTTGTCAAGCGAGAAACGCTCGCGTACCTGCGTGGCCACCCATAGTAGACGGCGAATGTCACCCGCTAGGCCCTCGTTCAACTCGGTGCCACAAACTGCGGCAAGCAGTTGCGCTTCGAGTGACAGCTCGGGCGCTGGCGAGCCGATCTTTGCAGGGCCGCCCGCTTCGGCTTCGCTGACGGCCGGCAACAACTGCATGGCACGGCAAAGGTCGAAAGCCGATGTCAGTGCAGGCAGAATGTCGGCGCCGGTATCGACCAGACGTGACAACGCGACGCGCAGGAGGCGCGAGGTCTTGTCGGTTCGTTCGGCGTAACGGCCGAACCAGTACAGGTTCTCGACCACTCGCGACGACAGGTTGCGACCGCCGCGAACCAGGTCTGCTTTGCCGACCTGGGGCTTGAGCAGGCTGAAGGTATTGACCGCCTGGTCGGTCAGTATCCAGGTGTCCTTGCTTGAGCCGCCGCGCTGCATCGAGATGACCCGCGCATTGGAAACCGCTGAGACACGCGTCAGGCCTCCCGGCATCACCACGTAACCGCTTGGGGTGGCGGCAACAAATACACGCAGACCCACGCCGCGCGGCAGCAGATGCCGGTCATGGCGGGTACTCCAGGTCGGCGCTTCGGAGAAATTGACCAGTTCCTGGGCGACATAGGCCTGTGGTCGTGTTTTCAGGCGGGCGATCATTTCTTCGCGCGGGCTGCCGATCAGTTCGTTACCAAAGACCGGATCGAAACGCTGTGAGGGATACGAGCCCTTGATCACCAGTTCGTCGAGGTGCTCGATGGTGAACTCGAGCGCCGCCTGCTCGCCGCACCACCAGGTGGCCACCGAGGGCATGGCCAGCGCCTCGCCGAGCAGCTTTTCGCAGGCGCCGGGCAAAAATCCCGGTAGCGCCGCGGATTCGAGCAGGCCGCTGCCGAGGGCATTGGCAATCAGCACCTTGCCGGCCCGTACGGCCTGCAAGAGCCCTGGCACACCGAGTGCCGAATTACCGCGCAGTTCAAGCGGATCGCAGTAGTCATCGTCGAGTCGGCGCAGAATCGCATGCACCCGGCGCAAGCCGCTGAGTGTTCGGAGGTAGACGCAGTCGCCGCGTACCGTCAAATCATGTCCTTCGACCAGTGGAAAACCGAGATAGCGCGCCAGATAGGTGTGTTCGAAGTAGGTCTCGTTATAGGGTCCCGGTGTCAGGAGCACGATCAACGGGGCCTCGCTGGCAGGGGCTGCCCAATAGGCAAGGCTGTCCTGGAGTTGACGGAAGAATGACGCGAGATGCTGGACATGCAGGTCGCGGAACTGTTCGGGGAAAACTCGGCCAATGATGGTCCGGTTTTCAAGTGCATAACCCGCACCCGAGGGCGCCTGCGTTCGATCGGCGATCACCCACCAGCGACCATCAGGTGAACGTGCGAGGTCTACGGCGCAAAGATGCAGGTAGGTATCACCGGCTGGTCTGACCCCCTGGCATGGCCAGAGAAAGTTGTTATGACCAAAGACCAGCGCCGGTGGCAGGCTGCCGTCCCTCAGCAACTCCTGCGGACCATACAGATCCTTGAGCACGGCGTTGAGCAGGCGTGCACGTTGCGTCACGGCGCTGGCCAGTTCCTGCCACTCGCCAGGTGACAGGATCAACGGCAGCGGATCGAGTTCCCATGGCCGATCGGCGCCTTTCGGGTCGGCATAGACATTATAGGTGATACCATTTTCGAGAATGCGTCGGCGTACGTAATCCACTCGGTGGCGCATCTGCTCCGGTGTCGCCGCATCGAGGTGGGCAAGAAACGGTTGCCACGCAGGACGAACGCTGCCGTCCTCGGCGAGCATTTCGTCGAAACGGTCGGTTTTCTTCTGATAACTGGAAAGCAGGGATGGCGGCATGAAAAAAGCGCAGGAGGGTTTGCTCCTGCGCTAGTTAGTTTCAGGATCGCCGCAAGTCTAACGTAAACGGGAAGCCGGTATTGACTGGTGCTGGCTGAATATCAATTTGGCCGGGCGTGTGGCCAAATGGCGTAAAGCGCGCCAGGCGGCGACCTTCAGCCTCGTTGGCGTTGACCGGGTAGCGGTCGGGGTTGCGTCCGCCGGGGTGCTCGACGTGATATTGGCAGCCTCCTAGTGAGCGCTTCATCCAGGTATCGACGAGGTCGAAAACCAGCGGTGCGTGCACGCCGATCGTCGGATGCAGCGCCGATGGCGGATGCCAGGCCCGGTAACGCACACCGGCCACAAACTCGCCTGGCCTGCCGGTCGAGCGCATCGGCAAGGCGCGGCCGTTGCAACCTATCACATAACGATCACTGGCCATGCCGGTCACCTTGAGCTGCACCCGTTCCAGCGAAGAGTCGACGTAGCGCACGGTAGTTCCGACCGATCCCTGCTCACCCATGACATGCCAGGGTTCAAGGGCATGCCGCAGTTCCAGTTCGATGCCCTGCGCCGTGATGCTGCCATGCAGAGGAAAACGGAACTCGAAGTGAGGCGCAAACCAAGCACTTTCCAGCGCATAGCCGGCGCCACGCAGTTCACTCAGAACATCTTCGAAATCCTGTTGCACGAAGTGCGGCAGCATGAAGCGGTCATGCAGCTCGGTTCCCCAGCGCACCAGTCGCTCCGGTGCGTAGGGCGTACGCCAGAAGCGGGCGATCAGCGCCCGCAGCAGCAGTTGCTGGGCCAGCGACATGCGCGCGTGCGGGGGCATTTCGAAAGCGCGCATTTCTAGCAGACCGAGGCGGCCGGTGGGACCTTCGGGAGAGTACAGCTTGTCGATGCAGAATTCTGCGCGGTGCGTATTGCCCGTCGAGTCGATCAACAGGTTGCGAAGTACGCGGTCGATGATCCAGGGGGCGATGCACTCCGTCCCATCTGACGTCGTCTTTGGGAACTGGCTGAAGGCAATCTCCAGTTCATATACCGAATCGTTGCGCGCTTCGTCGACACGCGGCGACTGGCTGGTCGGGCCAATGAACAGGCCGGAGAAGAGATACGACAGCGATGGGTGGTTGTGCCAGTAACTGATCAGGCTTCGTAATAGGTCTGGGCGGCGCAGGAAGGGCGAGTCGAGTACGCTGGCGCCACCGAAGACGAAGTGGTTGCCACCGCCGGTGCCGGTATGGCGACCGTCGAGCATGAACTTTTCGGTACAGAGACGTGACAGATGAGCCGCTTCATAGAGATGGGTCGTCCGTTCGACGAGTTCATCCCAGCTTGCTGATGGCTGAATGTTGACTTCGATTACCCCAGGGTCTGGGGTTACCCTGAAGTTGGTCAAGCGTGGATCCGAGGGCGGCTCGTAACCTTCGACGATGACCGGTGTGGCCAGTGTCCTGGCCGTGGCCTCGACGGCGGTCACCAGTTCTAGGTAGTCATCGAGCGTTTCGGTCGGCGGCATGAAGATATACAGCACGCCATTGCGCGCCTGCGCCGACAAGGAGGTGCGTATGACCAATGTCGGCGACAGGGTTCCCTGTGCGTCGACATTCCCGGCTGCATGCGTCAGCGACTCGGCTGCACGGTCGAGCGCCTGCTCAGAAAAGTGTTCGCCAGTGACCGCGGCAGCTTCTGCGTGCAAGTTCGCGCTGCCGCTGACCGCATAGCGGGCCTGCATCTGTGCATGATCGGGTAGCGCAGAAAATCTTTGCGTCGGATCGGGAGAATGAATGTACGGATAGTCGGATTTGGCCACCCAGGGCTGCGAATCCAGCGGCAGTCGGTAGCCGATTGGCGAATCGCCCGGTATCAGATAGCAACGACCTGCGCGCAGGAACCACGGCCCGCTTTGCCAGCCACCCTGCGGTCGGCGCTTGAGCGGCAGGACATATCCGACTACCTTGTCGAGTCCCTGACGAAAAACCCTAGCTAGGCGGTCGCGTTCAATCGGATCATCAAGGCGGGCATCAAAGGGGTCGACATTGATCGGCAGGCGATGTTCGCGCCAGAGGTAGTAGTACACATCTTCGCAGGCTGGAAACACATGCTGCGGGTCGATCGCCAGTAACTCAGCGAGCTTGTTCAGAAAGCGGCCGGCAAGGACTTCGTCAGCACCGTAGTCGCGGTTTTCATCGGCATACAGCGCCGGGTTGTTCCACACCGGCTGGCCATCGCGTCGCCAGAAGCAGTTCAGTGACCAGCGCGGCAACTGTTCGCCGGGATACCATTTGCCCTGCCCAAAATGCTGCAGGCCCTGCGGCGCGTACCGCGCGCGCAGACGCTGAAAAATTTCCGCGGCACGCAGACGTTTGGTCGGTCCGAGTGCGTCGATGTTCCATTCGGCGCCGTCGTGGTCATCAATCGAGACGAAAGTTGGTTCGCCGCCCATCGTCAGGCGTACGTCGGCACTGACCAGATCGGCGTCGATCTGATGGCCCAGCGCCTCGATCGCCGACCATTGCGCTTCGTCATAGGGTTTGGTGACCCTGGGCGCCTCCCAGACGCGCTCGATTTTCATGTGGTGTTCGAACTCGCATTCACAGGACTCGGTGAAGCCCGTGATCGGAGCCGCCGAAGACGGTTGCGGCGAACACGCCAGCGGAATATGCCCTTCCCCGGCGAACAGGCCAGAGGTCGGATCGAGGCCGATCCAGCCGGCGCCTGGTAGGTATACCTCGCACCAGGCGTGCAGGTCGGTGAAATCATGGTCGGTTCCGGATGGACCGTCCAGCGATTTGACGTCGGGCACCAGCTGGATCAGGTAACCCGAAACGAAGCGTGCCGCCAAGCCGAGATGGCGTAGCACTTGCACCAGCAACCAGGCTGAGTCACGGCAAGAGCCGCTCGCCAGTTCGAGAGTTTGCTCCGGTGTCTGCACACCGGGCTCAAGACGAATGACGTAGCTCACCGTGCGCTGTATCTGGCGGTTCAGGTCGACCAGAAAATCGACGCTGTGGCGCGGCGCGGAGGGAATGGTTGCCAGAAAGCGGCGAAGCAGCGGTGTCAGCGGCAATCGGTGCAGATAGGGTTCGAGTTCTTCCTGCTGCCACGTTTCGTATTGAAAGGGAAAGGTCGTCGCATAGGGCTCAGGAAAGAAATCGAACGGATTGATCACTGATATGTTGACCAGCAGATCGACTTCAACACAAAACTCGCGCGTCTTCTCAGGGAAGACCAGACGCGCCAGATAATTCGCTTGCGGATCCTGTTGCCAGTTGATGAAATGCTGTGCGGGACTGACCTTCAGTGAGTAGCTGAGGATCGGTGTGCGCGAATGCGGTGCCGGACGCAGCCGAACGATTTGCGGAGACAAACTGATCGGACGGTCGTAGCGATAGTGTGTAAGGTGATTGAGGGCAACATGTATGGACACGGTCAGCTCCGGGACAAAATATCAATTTTTTCTAGCAAGAATCACGCTACTTGATGTGCAAGTCGCATCGGCGACTCACGAACCTCCCTCTCTCCTCTTGCAGTAGAGAGAAACGGCCATGATATTCATCATCGGGAGTGTCTGGAAATGTCATGACCGGTGGTCTCGTCATTGCAGTACGATCTGGCGCAAGCTTACGTACGTAAGGGCAAGGATGCCTAGCCCAATCAACCCTGCAGGTGCTGCAGCAGATCAGTTTCCAGTTTGACACGTCCAGCGCTTTCCTCGAGATGTCCACCACTGATCAGAAAAGTGTCCTCGACCCGCTCACCGAGCGTAGCGATTTTGGCCGTGTGCAGATTGGCCCGATGTCTAGCTAGTTCGCTGGCGATGACAAACAGTAAGCCGGGACGATCGGCGGCAATGACGGTGAGGACGAACAATTTCCCGGTTTCGTCGGCTTCCAGACTGACCAGCGGCTGGATGCTCACCTGCGTTTGAATCGGGAAATGTTTCACCTGCCGCGAGATGCGTCCGTTTGCGGGGACATCCAGCGGGGCCTGGTGAGCCAGCCGGTCACTGAGTTCGTGCTCGATATAGCTGATCATCGCCCGGTCACTGTCGCGTTTGGAGACATCGAGCAGCATGAAGGTGTCGAGCGCGTAGCCATGCCGCGTGGTGTGAATCTTGGCGTCGACGATGCTGTAACCGGCACGGCTGAAGAATCCGACCATACGCACGAAGAGGTCCGCCTGATCGTGCGTATAGACCATCACTTCGAGCCCCTCGCCAAGCGGATTCAGGCGGGCGACAACCAGCGGTCGATCCGTCTCTATTCGCTCGTGCAGGGCGCGAGCGTGCCACGCGATTTCTTCGGCCGATTGACGCAGGAAATAAACCGTATCGAGTTGATTCCACAAGGGCTCATGCGCCGCCTCGGGGAGCGCGAGAAAGCGCATCAGACGCAGTGCTTCCTGTTGTCGCTGCGCAATCATGCCATGCGTCATCAGCGTTTCGTCACTCGCCTGCAGGAAGCGCTGGGTGGCCTTGAACAGCTGCTCGAGCAGTTGTCCCTTCCAGGCATTCCAGACCTTCGGGCTGGTGCCGCGGATGTCGGCAACGGTCAGCAGGTAGAGCGCGATCAGATGCCTTTCGTCGCCAACGATGTTGGCGAATTGAGCCACCACGCCAGGATCGGTGATGTCCTGCTTCTGCGCGACACGGGACATCACCAGATGCTGGCGAACCAGCCAGACGACCAGTTCTGTATCTTCCGCCGCCAAGCCGTGCTGTTTGCAGAATTCCCGCGCATCGAGTGCGCCAAGTTCAGAGTGGTCACCGCCACGCCCTTTGGCGATGTCGTGAAACAGGGCGGCAATGTAGAGGAGCCAGGGATTACCGAGGTCGCTGATCAGACGAGTGCAGAATGGATACTCATGCGCGAACTCTTCCATCGAGAAGCGGCGCAGCCGGCGAATGACCTGCAGGATATGCTGGTCAACGGTGTAGACGTGGAACAGATCGTGCTGCATCTGCCCGACGATGCGTCCGAAACAGGGTAGATAGCGGCCCAGCACACCCAGTTGATTCATGCGCCGGAACTCCTGGACCAGACGGCGCTCCTGCTTGAAAATCTGCAGAAAAAGCGCCCGGTGCTCTGGATTGCAGCGGAAATCCTCGTCGATCAGTTGTCGTGCTCGCCACAGAGCGCGCTGCGTGCGCGCACTCATGCCCTTCAACTCGGCATGTGTCTGGAGCAATAGAAAAGCCTCAAGGATGGCGCTTGGAGTTTGCCTGAACACCTCCTCATGGACCACGTCGAGAAACTCATGCGCATTCTGGAAGCGTTCGTTGATTCGTCGCGGCGGGAGTTCAGGAGGGGGGAACAAGGCGGTGCCGATGTTCTGCAGGATGATGGCGTTGATCTGGGTAACCGTTTTGGCTGTTCGGTAGTATTGCTGCATCAGTGTTTCGCTGGCGCGAAGATCGGCCGTGGCGTTAAACCCGAGCTTTTCGGCCAGGGCTGTCTGGTATTCGAAGAGCAGTCGATCTTCGCGGCGTCCGGCGTGCAGGTGCAAATGAATGCGCAGGCGGCACAGAAAGGCTTCGCAGGCGGTCAGAAGCTGCGCCTCTTCGTCAGTGATGAACCCACAGAGCTCGAGATCTTTCCAGCTCTTGCCGTAGCCTGCAGCCTGCGCAATCCACAGGATGAGCTGCAGGTCGCGCAGTCCGCCCGGTCCTTCCTTGCAGTTTGCTTCAAGGCTGTAGGAGGTATCGCTGAAACGCTGATGCCGGTCTTCCTGCTGGATACGCTTGCTCTGGAAGAACGCCGGTGCGTCGAGGCTACTCCGGATGAGCACGGTTAGCCCCCGAAACAGGCTGCTGCTTCCGATCAGCAGGCGAGCTTCGAGCATCGCCGTCTGTACCGTGATGTCGCCAGCCGCTTCCTCCAGACACTGCTCGATGGTGCGCACGCTGTGGCCGGTTTCCAGCCCGACGTCCCAGAACACGCAGATCAGTTGTTCGATCCGGGTTGTCAGTACGTCATCCGCTTGTTCTGGCAGCAGGATCAATAGATCGACGTCCGAGGCCGGGTAGAGCTCGCCGCGTCCATAGCCGCCGACCGCAATCAACGCCAGCGAAGCCGGCAAGGAAAGGTCGTTCCAGAGTTCGCACAGCACTTTGTCGACTAGTTGGCTGCGTTCATGCAATAAACATACGGCGTCGCCCCCTGCAAGGAAACGTTCGCGGATCGTCCGCTGACCGTCCCGTAAACGAACCTTCAAGCGCGTGATCAAGGCGCTACGCGCTACTGCCTCTGCTGTCATCGCTGCCGTCCGGATTGTAAAGACCGGGAAGCGGCCAGCAGCCAGTGCTGCGTCAGCAAGGACCAGTACTGCAGGCCTCCCTGCATGAGCAAGCTAGGCCAGACAAGCAGCGGATACGCTCGCAAGCGTTCCTGTTCGAGCAGGTCCAGCAGGTTCTGCAGCACGACACCCCAGTAGGACGAATCGTCTCGTTTGCCGGTGAACCATTCCGCTTGGCGACAGGCAGCCCGCCACAGTTCCTCGGCACGGTGGTCGCTCACGCCGGTCTTGCTCGCTAGCCAGGGAAGAATCATTGGTGTCTTCATCTTGTATCAGCCTTTTCAACGATGCCGGCAGGTGTCGGTCGTATGACCTCCACGGGTGCGGCGATGTGCTGCCACGAGAGACCAGATGTGGTGCTTCAGACAGGCACCCACCAGTCAAGCAAGAATCGTGCGCGCCGAAATCCTGGCTGGTATGTGTCTTGCTGGTATCAGGGTGGCTGTAGGTGTCATTGATTGCAGCTAAGTGCCGGCAACAGTGCTTCCTGGGCGCTTGGAGCGGGTGCGGGCAAGAGAAAGGAGTTGTGGTACGAAGAGCGGTGGGCACAGTATCGGTGCAAATTTGACGCATACCTCCCTACGACAGTGCGCTATGGGGTGCGTTGATCGGGACCATGAGCCCGTTCAGCCGGAATGCATGAGAACTGAAATGGCGCCATTGGAAGAACCTAATCTGACAAGGAGGAATACCATGATCACAGAACGCAAGGCCACATTGACCATTCATGGCGAGGCCTCCTGGCCTATTTCAATCCTGGCGCCGACACAGGGCGCAAATTGTCTTGACATTCGCACACTAGGCGGCAGAAGCGGTTATTTCGCCTACGATTCGGGCTTCGAGTCGACTGCCGGTTGCAAGTCGAGGATCACGTGTATCGATAGCGAGAAGGGCGAAGTTCTCCATTACGGCTACCCGATCGAGCAACTCGCTGAGCAATGTGACTTTCTAGAGGTGGCTTATCTTCTGAAAAATGGCGAACTGCCAAATGCCGTGCAGAAACACTCCTTCGAGTCTGCGATCAGGAAGCAGGCATCGATGCATGAGCAGATGGTGAAGTTCTATCAGGGCTTCCGTCGGGATGCTCGCCCAATGGCGGTGATGGTTGGCGTGGTCGGCGCCCTGTCAGCTTTTCATCATGATGCGGCCGACTTTTCCGACGCTGAGCGGCGAAATCTCAGCTTCCATCGCATTGTCGCGCGCATGCCGACGATTGTCGCCATGGCTTACAAGTATTCGATCGGTGAGCCGTTCATGAGTCCTCGCTACGATCTCGGCTACACCGCCAACTTCCTGTATATGATGTTCGGCACACCGCGCGAAACGTACATGCCGATTCCGGCCATGGTACGCGCACTCAACAAGCTGTTCATCGTACAGGCCGAACAGGGACAGGATGCAGCAACCTCGACGGTGCGAATGGCGGGTTCCTCGGGTGCCAACCCGTTTGCCTGCGTCGCTGCGGCCATTGCCTGTCTGTCAGGGCCAGCGCATGCGGGAGCCAGCGAAGCCTGTCTGGCCATGCTCGAAGCGGTAGGCGACGTTACCCGGGTTGCTGAATTCATCGCTCTCGCCCGCGTTGACAGCGGCAGTCTCCTGCAGGTCGGCTTTGGCCATCCTGTTTGCACGACTTTCGACCCAAGGACACAGGTGATGCGCGCAGCGTACAACGAGTTGCTGAAGGATCTGGGACTGGAGGATCACCGTCTGTTCAAAGTGGCCAAGGCCATCGAGAATATCGCATTCGAAGATCCGTTTTTTGTCGAGAACAAGCTCTACCCGAATCTGGACTTCTACTCTGCCCTTGTGCAAAAGGCGCTGGGTATCCCGACCTCGATGTTTACCTGCATCATTTCGCTGGCCCGCACGGCGGGATGGATGGCACAATGGGAGGAAATGCTGAGCGATCCCGAGTACAAGATCGCGCGACCGCGTCAGCTCTACATCGGCGTAAACAGACGCAACCTGTCGTCATCAGCCTGAGCGATGCCGACGGAAATACCATGAACCATGAGCTACCATGGGCGATTCAGGCTTCGACAGAGATCTCGTCCGAATCTGGAGAGATCGCAGAATGTTGGTGCCACCAGAATTTGTGTCAGCGACGCACCAGACAGGTGCCTGTTACGGTAGTGCCGCACTGTTTTCTGGCGTTGGCGCAGTCTTTAGCGCCTCCGGATGCGAGTATTTGTGTAGTTGTTTTCCAGGCACGGTTTGTGCTTGATTTTCGTAGCCCGACGGCCATGGCGATTGCAGACACTCTTGATCATGAATGCCATGGCCGTTTCCCTCACCCTACCCCTCGCCTAGGTTCGGGAGAGAGGAGATTCGTGAGTCACTGACGCGACTTTCACATTGACTGGTGGTGAGTAAAATGAGCGCAGATTTCTACAACGAGATGTACGATTCGACAGACACGCTGCGGCCCCATTACCGGGCCTTTGCCGAATGGCTGGCAGCGATGTCGGCCGAGCGTCTTGAGCGCAAGCGGGTCGAAGCCGATACCGCATTTCACCGTGTCGGGATCACCTTTGCTGTCTACGGCGAGGAAGCCGGCACCGAACGCCTGATTCCCTTCGACATCATCCCGCGCATCATCCCGGCGGCTGAATGGCAGTCGCTGGAGGCAGGGCTATGGCAGCGGGTCAAGGCACTCAATGCGTTTCTGAACGACATCTACCATGAGCAGGCGATCCTCAAGACCGGTCGCATTCCGTCCGAGCAAGTAGTGGACAACGCGCAGTTTCGCCCCGAGATGATCGGCATCGACGTACCGTCGGACATTTACGCCCATATCGCCGGGGTAGATATCGTGCGTGCCGGAGCCGGTGAGTTCTACGTCCTCGAAGACAATCTGCGTGTACCATCGGGTGTCTCATACATGATCGAAGACCGCAAGATGATGATGCGGCTTTTCCCCGAGCTTTTTTCACGTCAGATGATCGCACCGGTTCAGCATTATCCGGATATGCTGCTGGAAAACTTACGTACCGTGGCGCCCAAAGGGGTAACCGATCCGACCGTCGTGTTGCTGACGCCGGGTGCCTATAACAGCGCCTATTTCGAACATACCTTCCTGGCACAGCAGATGGGTATCGAACTGGTCGAGGGAAGGGACCTCTTCGTCAAGGACGAAACAGTATTCATGCGCACTACGCAGGGTCCGCAGCGGGTCGATGTGATCTACCGCAGGCTTGATGACGACTTTCTGGATCCGGTGGTATTCAACAAAGAGTCGATGCTGGGTGTGCCGGGACTGCTTGCCGCCTATCGCGCCGGCCATGTCACGCTGGCCAACGCCATCGGCACGGGTGTTGCCGATGACAAGTCGATCTACCCTTACGTACCGGAGATGATCCGCTTCTACCTCGGGGAGGAACCGAAACTCAACAATGTCCCAACCTGGATGCTGCGCAAGCCGGATGACCTGAAGTATGTGCTGGCGCACCTGCCGGAACTGGTGGTCAAGGAAGTGCATGGCGCTGGCGGCTACGGCATGCTGGTCGGGCCGGCGTCGAGCAAATCCGAGATCGAGGAATTCCGTACCCGGATCCTGGCTTCGCCCGAGAAATACATCGCACAGCCTACGCTGGCTCTATCCAATTGCCCCACGTTCGTCGAGGCTGGAGTCGCGCCACGTCACCTCGACCTGCGTCCCTTTGTCCTGTCAGGCAAGCGTGGTATCCGGATGGTTCCAGGCGGCCTGACCCGGGTAGCGCTTCGAGAAGGCTCACTGGTCGTCAACTCCTCGCAGGGTGGCGGGACCAAGGACACCTGGGTACTGGAAAACTGAGCATACAGGGAGAGCCGAAATGTTGAGCCGCACAGCTGATCACCTTTACTGGATGGCGCGTTATACCGAACGCGCCGAGAACCTCGCGCGTCTGCTCGATGTCTCCTACCAGATGTCGCTGGTACCCCAATCCGTTGCCTCACGCAATGAAAACTGGCGTGCCATACTTGCATTGAACAGCCTGGAAGCCGATTTTGCGGAGACCAACCGCGAGGTCAACGTCGAGAGTGTCCTGCGTTTCATGGTTTCTGACCCCGCCAATCCTTCGTCGATCTTCAATTGTCTACGCGCCGCGCGCGAAAATGCGCATGCCGTTCGCGGCACCATGACTGCCGAGATGTGGGAGAGCGTCAATGCGACCTGGATAGAACTGCGGCAGCAGAACTTCGAACATATTCTCGCGCGCGGCATCAGCGAGTTCTTCGACTGGGTCAAGCTACGTTCGGCGGTCACGCGCGGCGTGACTTTCGGGACCATGCTCAAGGACGATGCGCTGCACTTCATCCGCCTCGGCGGACTGCTTGAACGGGGAGATAACACCGCGCGCATTCTCGATATGCAATATCACATCCTGCGCCAGAATGACGACGAAGGGGCCAGCGACTTCTATCGCTGGGGTGCGCTATTGCGCTCAGTATCCGCATTCCAGGTCTATCGCAAGGTGTACCGTGACGCCATCACGCCGGGGCGAGTTGCCGAATTGCTGATCCTGCGCGAGGACCTGCCAAGATCCTTGCATGCCTGCGCTGACGGCATCGTTCGCATGCTGCAACTGGTTGCCAACAAGGCCTCTGCCGAGACTGTACGGCAGGCCGGTGTGCTGCATGCCCGCCTGCATTTCGCGCGCATCGAAGATGTTCTGGCCGGGGGACTGCACGAGTACCTGACCGATTTCATGGATCGTATCTTCGAGCTGGGCGACGGCGTCAGCCGCGACTTCCTGGTGCCGGGTTGAGTTGCCATGGCTCAACCAAAAGGTGAGGCAAGGCGAGCTCGGGCCGAACGGTTCCATGCCCGACGGCGTTGGCGAACCCTGATCGGCAAGCACGTGATCTAATTGGCTACCGTCGTCGGGTCTGACGTACCACCTTCAAAGACATGCGCCACCAGAGGTTCCCCAGCCTCCGGCGTCAGCAAGCCGATGACGATATGCCGCTTGCCTTTCCAATCATCACGGGCAATCGATCAGTTGCGGGCCGTGCCGCCTGAGCGGCGCCACGGGGTCATCCTGCAACCGAGTGGGGGTCAGCGGTGTGCATAACGGGATGTTTCCGAGCTGGGAAAAAGCGAAGATAATGGGCGCATTCGTGCCTGATGTGGCTGGGTTGCTTGTCACGCACGCATGAGGCAAAGGAGTAGCCGCAATGAAGAGACGTCTGCTTGGGTGGTTGGCAGCGCTGACGCTGTGCGCGATCTGGAGCGGCACCGCAATGGCGTATGGCCGTGTCGTCGTAGGTGGCTTCTACGGAGGTCACGGAAGAGTAGACTATTACGGTGGCTGGCAAGGCTACCATGGCGGATGGAGAGGAGCCTACTGGGGTCCAGGCGCCGGGTTTTATATTGGTGCGCCCGCTTATTGGGGTGGTTGGCCCTATGCTTATTCTTACGGATACATCCCCTATGCCACAAGCTACGCGGTAGCCCCAACAGTTTATGTTGAGCAGCCAGTCGAGGGAGCTCCGCTGCCTGCTCAATCCCATCCGGATCCGCCATCCGTTGCAGGCAATGCCGGCTCGCCACCGACGTTCTGGTTTTATTGCACCCAACCTGCGGGCTACTACCCTTACGTTCGGGATTGCAGCCAGGCCTGGATACGGGTGCTGCCGCAGGCGGACACGAGTGTGAAGACGCGACCCAAGCTGGCGCAATAGGCCGCAACGGAGACTCATCATGGAAAAACGAATGTTTTTGCGGTTGCTTGCGGCCAGCTTGTTCATGACAGGGTGCGTGACCATACCGACCGGTCCCACGGTGCTGGTCCTGCCGGGGCAACAAAAATCCTTCGAGCATTTCCGGGACGATGACATCGCTTGCCAGCAATACGCATGGGCGTTGACGGCGCCCGTCAGCCAGGCGGCTGCCGATGCGGCCGTCAGCCCTGCCGTGGTGGCGACCGCCATTGGCGCTGCCGCGGGTGCGATCATCGGTTCAGCGACCGGCCGAGCGGGCCAGGGTGCCGCGATCGGTGCGGGGACCGGACTGGTTTTTGGCAGCTCGGCGAGTGGCCACACTGCCCATCTGACTTCCTACGAGCTGCAGCGGCGCTACAACATGGCCTATGTTCAGTGCATGTACTCGCGTGGGAACCAAGTGCCGGGGTCGGCCGTGTACCGCCAGGCACCGGCGAATTACCTGCCACCCGGAGCGCCTCCACCGGGCTATCCGCCGCCCGGCACGCCTGCACCGGACCTGCCACCGCAGCCCAAACCCCCGCCGAACTATCCGCCGCCGAATACGCTGCCGCCGGAGGGTGTTCCCCCCCAACGCAAATAGGCCTGGCCAACATGCGCGCAGCAAGACCGAGGGGAGTGATGCCCTTGTCACCGATCTTGTTGGAGGCCCAAAGTGGGCACGTGCTTGATGAGGTGGTGAACGACCTGACCATGGTAGCGGTCCTGGTCGATCCGTCGACTTGACTTGCCAGGGAGTGAGAACCTGTGAAAATATCCTGCAAGATTCGGGCTGAAGCCTGTGGCGGGAGTACAGTGGGGAAGTGATCATGTTGATTACGAGGTGACGGCAATGACTGAGACTTCCTCCTTCATTTTCTCTGATGGAACGACACCCGCAAACGCAAACGCCCGAATTCTGGCAGTGACTTGGTGCTGAAGGCTGCTGCGCTTGTTCTGATGCCTGATCGTAACCAAGTGGTGCCGCGCGCGAGCAGTCTGGAATCCCTGTTGCTGCCGGGGCACTGGGCACGGATGGTCTGGGGTTATGTGGAGCGGCAGAACATGTCACGGCTGTATGCTGGGATCAAAGCCGTTGAAGGCGGGCCGGGGCGACCGGCGATTGCCCCTGAAATTCTGTTCGCCCTGTGGCTTTTTGCGACATGGGAAGGTGTGGGCAGTGCCCGAAGGCTTGAGCAGTTGACTGGGGAAGACGACGCCTACCGGGGGATCTGTGGGGGCGTGGACGTGAATTACCATACCCTGGCTGATTTTCGCCACGAGGTCGAGGCGATGGACGAACTGCTGACGGACAGCATCTCCAGCCTGATGGCGGCAGGCGCCGTCAAACTGAAGGCAGTGGCACAGGACGGCATGCGAGTACGAGCCAGTGCCGGTGCCGCTTCCTTTCGCCGAGAAGACAAACTCAAGGATCATCTTGAAACGGCTCGGAAAAGAGTTGCCCAACTCAAGGCCTACGTCGACGATCCTGTGGGCGAAAGCCCTCGTAAGCAAGCGGCGCAGCGGCGTGCGGCAGAAGAACGTGAAGCGTATCTTGAAGCTGCTCTGGCCCGCCTCCCTGAACTGGCGGCCATCAAAAAGAAGCCAGGCCAGAAACCCGAGGACGCCCGTCGCTCGACGACTGACGCCGAGGCGACGGTCATGAAGATGGGGGATGGCGGATTCCGGCCGGTGTACCACATCGAATTTGGCCGCGACACGGCAAGTCAGGTGATCGTAGGCGTTGATGTCGTCACCACGGTTGATGTCGTCACCACGGGCAGTGACATGGGGCAGATGGTGCCCATGGTGGAGCAGGTCGTGGATCGTTGCGGACGGGCACCCGACGACTGGTTGATGGATGGTGGATTTCCGGCGCACGACCAGATGGATTCCGTGACCACACCAACGCGAGTGATGGCTCCCGTGCCCAAGCCGAAAGCCAAGAAGACAACGACGGACGAAATGGCGGGACACGAGGCTGCGGGCGATGTTTCGGTGACGCCGAAAGTGGCGGTCGATCCGCACCAGAGGAAACCCGGAGACAGTACGGCCGTGGGAGACTGGCGGGAACGGATGGGCACAGACGAGGCCAAGGCGCTTGATAAGGCACGTGCAGCCACGGCCGAATGTGTCAATGCCCAGGCCAGGAATCTCGGACTGGTGCTGTTGCCGGTGCGTGGAGTAACCTTCTCCCGGCAGAGCCGGGGGCTTTCAATATGTGAGCCGCTCAAAGCGGCTAAACAGGGTCGCTAACGCGACCCTGACTTTCTTGCGCCACCTAAGCCCATAGCCTTATACACAACTCATTCAGCATGAGCAAAAAAGCGATCTAAATCGTTGATTTTTAGATGAAACATGCTCAAACGAGCAGGTTTTTATGCAATTCGGTAACTTATTGTTTCATAACGATATTTATGATGTCAGATGAGTTGTGTATAAGGCTATGACCTAAGCCGGCGAAGCCGGA